>NZ_JAUBOJ010000424.1:0-5983 GCF_036700185.1 Microcoleus sp. BM001215392
TATTTCTCCACGGATGAATCCGGGGGCTTGTATCCTGGATGCTTTCGGTCAAGGGGAAGAGTTCCCGGAAGCAGAGGCGGTTGAATACAGACTTATTTTCTATTGCTCATCCCTGAATGGCTTTTTTTAGCCTCCGAGCGCAGCCGAAGCGAGCCTTGTTCCCTCGAACCTCGGACTTCTTGCTTCTTCCTTCTGCTATAGAGTTGAGATTTTGGACAAATCCCAGATGGAAAATCTACAATCTCAACCTCTAGGAAGTACACTGATGAGTGGAACAGTGTCCGTCAAATCACCACCATGACTAATAGCGAGCCAAACCCACAAACAGTTTCCACAGAAAGCCTCTTGAGTGAAAGCGCGATCGCCTCCGAGCAGGTAGAAAAAGCCACAGCAGTCAGCTATGCAGAAGAAATTGAAACTGTGATTGCCAGCATGGCTGTAGACCAAAAAGTGATGGTCGGTCAAAACGAAGCTGGCGGACATCTTTGGAAATTTAAGTATGGCAGCGTCGAAGTGTTCGTGCAACTGTCGGGCGAAACTGAAAATGATACTTTGACTGTTTGGGCTTTTGTGCTTCAGTTGCCGGCCAAGAATGAAGCTGAATTAATGCGGAAACTGCTAGAAATGAATTGGCTGTCTACTTTGGAAGCTCATTTTGCGATCGTTGACAACCAAGTTGCCGTAATATCAACTCGGACGATCGCCGAAATTTCAACAGGAGAAATTTCTCGCGCTATTACTATTGTCGCCACCATCGCCGATGACAACGACGACTTGCTGCAAGCAGAATTCGGTCAGTAGTCAGTAGGTGCGAGACTTTCGATCGCGATCGTTCACAGTCGCGCACCTAAAATTAAAGTAGGGTGGCAGACTTTTGGGTGTATCTAATTAAACAGAAATGGTTTAACAGATGAAACCATACGCTCTAACTCAGTTTTGTTGTGTGTCAGGAGTTCATGCCCCCATAATTCATTCGTATTATCAGAGCAATCTTGTGCTAGAGCTTTTCCGATATCTTCAAAACTCTTTTTGGTGGCTCTCTTTAAATCTTCTGGGTTAGATTGCACTCCAAGAATGAATACTCTTTCTTTTAAATCGTCTGGAATTTGACTCTCTACATAACTAAAGCGATTTTCATCCCGATCGAAATCAACGATCAAAACAATCCTTCTTTGTAGATATTGTCGCATTCCAGGCCCATGATTATTTCGCAATTGCTCCACAGCTTTTGTCCAACCATTGGCAATCGGTAGGTCTTTAATTGCACTCTTATTAACGCTAAGGTGATTAATAAATCCATTGAAAATCTGGCGATTGGCATCATCTTCGGGTAACACAAGAAGGTGTGGTTGCTCCCTATTTACTTTCATAGTTCTATATCGCCCAGGATTAAAGTCGTTATAAGGTCGCCTGGTACAGGTATATCACTGAGTAATCTGACTAAAGTTGGCTCTAAGTGGCTTTTTCGATCTAAGACAAAGGTATTTTCATTTGAAAATTTTCGGATCGCTTCAGGATTATGAGATGTCACTAAAATTTGACTGTTACCCTGAAATGAGCGTCGTAATGATGTGACAAAATCTCCAACCTCTGATAATGAGATATAGTTGTCAGGCTCGTCCCAAAAGCAAAAAAGTGGGCCATAAGATTTGTTGGCAGCTAAGATGACGGCGCAAAGAAAAAAGCATTTCTCACCGTCAGATAAGTTTTCAAAGTCAACACTCAGATTCGCATTATTTGCTTCAAACCGCACAATCATGCTTTTGGAGTCTTTAGCGATGAGTTCATTCAGAAAATCCTGAATGTCAGGCATAACTTCTCGGAGATATTTATCAACCTGTGTATAGGCGGCAGGATAGCGGCTGAGTAATCCAGAAACCCACTCTCCGAAGTTTGAACCATCTCGCTTTGGCTCCAAAGTTTCACCATTAGAGTCTCCAGTCATCAAGCTGGGAATCGGAGCTAAAATGATCGTGCGTGCGAGCCAAGTCTTAAAAATATGGAGCGGATCTGTCTCAGATTGCTCCTGAATTACTGGTAGGGCAACAAGATGCCAATCTAGGAGAAACTCAGCTTCACGATTTTGCGAACTGATGTGAAGAGTGACTTGAGCTTCTTTTCGAGAGTAAATGGGATCTCCTGCAACTAGCAGTTGTTCTTCAAAAACTCGCAGCTCTTTAAATTTTTCTGGCAAATCAAACGCCAGGATATATTTGTATAATTTATCGTTAAGTAATACTTCTATTTCAAACCGGATTGGGACATCAGACTTCCCACGAGCGAAATCTTTCGGGCTAATCAGCTTCAGTTTTTCCAAGTCGCGCATTCTATTGATGCCTCGACTAATTTTCTGAAGAACTTCTAATGCAGAAGCGATAGTTGATTTACCTGCACCGTTTTTGCCAATCAAAAGAGCCGATGGGATTCCTTGTATCTTCAGTTCAAAGTTTTCTAGGCATCTGAAGTTGTTTATATATAGTCTTTGGATCATAGCAAAACTACTCCTTGGAGTGGGAATTTTAGAAAATTTTATAACTTTTTGAACTGCTTAATTAGCTAATAGGCAGTGCGATAAATTTCCCAAAAATTTGGGTGCTTTTCTGAGCCAGAGACGGATTAGTTGCCGAATTATTAATCCGCGCCACTGCCGACATTTACCTCCAACTTGTCAGTCGATTTTAGATTTTAGATTTTAGATTCACTCTACAGATGAATCTGGGAGATTGAACAAAAGTCTAAAATTTGAGTATATCTACTTAGGAGCGTCGTTCGCAAGTATCCGTTTTTGAGCTGTCAAAAAAACACCACCGATCCAAATCTACTCCGTACTTAAAAGTTAATATGCAGGCCCTGCGATCCAAGAAATCGCGATTCCCAGCCCCAAACCGACAAGCACTTGAAAAGGAGTGTGTCCCAACAACTCTTTCAGCCGAGCCTCATTAAAATTGTGGTCTTCCTCAAAAAACTCGTCAATAATTTGGTTGAGAATGCGAGCTTGCTTTCCCGCAGCTTGGCGGACTCCAGCAGCGTCGTACATGACAATAATCGCAAAGATCGCAGCGATCGCAAACTCCGGACTTTCCCACCCCATCGTTTGTCCGACTCCCGCAGCCAAAGCGCCCACAAAAGACGAATGAGAACTCGGCATTCCCCCCGTTGTTACCAAATACCGCAGATTAAACTTGCGATTTTTGATTAATTCGATCGGCAACTTCAATATCTGAGCCGACAGACAAGCGATCAAAGCAACTACCAGAGTCTGGTTGTGTAAGATGCCGCTGCAAATTTCCTGCATAGTATTTGGCATTTCTATCTAACTAATTACTGCGGCTGGTAATATAATCGGCAATTAAGAGCAGCGGTAGAGCTTTACTTCCAAACACTGCCAGTTGAGACTTAGCATCAGCAACAAGCTGCGAAGCTTGGCGCCGAGACTCTTCAATTCCCCACAAACTCGGATAAGTCACCTTTCCGGCTTGAACATCTTTGCCAGCAGTTTTGCCCAATTCTTCTTGAGTAGCAGTAATATCCAGAATGTCGTCAATTATCTGGAAAGCCAGCCCAATATTCTTAGCAAAACAAGACAGCCGCTGCAAATCCGCAGCCGGCGCACCCGCCAAAATTCCCCCACAAACCACACAGGCTTCTAACAGCGCGCCGGTTTTGTGAGCGTGAATGTAATTCAAAGTTTCCAGAGAAACATCTGTCAATCCTTCCGATTCCAGGTCAACCACCTGACCGCCTACGAGTCCAGCAGACCCCGATGCCCGCGCCAAATGGGCGATCGTCTGCAACACCAGATGGGGGGATACGTTCTCTGTTTTAGTAGCGATCAATTCAAAAGCATAGGTCAACAAACCATCCCCAGCCAAAATGGCGATATCCTCGCCGTAGACTTTGTGATTAGTCAGTTTGCCGCGGCGGTAGTCGTCATTGTCCATTGCCGGCAAATCGTCGTGAATCAGCGACATCGTGTGAATCATTTCCAAAGCGCAAGCCGTGGGAATTGCCATAGCAGCAGTGCCACCAATCATTTCGCAGCTAGCCAGACACAGGATCGGACGCAGGCGCTTGCCGCCCGCTAGCAGCGAGTAGCGCATTGCTTCGTAAATTTTCTCTGGGTAGATGACCGGTAGTGCACTGTCGAGAGCTACCTCGATCGCCTTTTTTTGCTCGACTAAGTAAGTAGATAAGTCGAAAGCGGATTCCGGTTGGGACGAATCCATTTCTGTTGCTGTAAATACCATCCCTTGCTCTCTTGTACTTAATGTGACTGGGGATACTTTGACTGGTTCGGCTCGGATCGCGCCGACTTTTGCGGCGGTGGTTGCCCGAAATCCGAGCATCAATTAATTATTCTACGGGTGTTGTTGCACAGAAAATCTTTGAGTTTTGATAACTTTGTAAAATTAGCCCTCAATCTCAAATCCGCCACTTTGTCTGGCGACTTCCAAAAATCTCTGCACCGCCTCCGTGGGATGCCTGCGCCAAATTAGGGCGATCGCCACCGTGCAGGTTGATTCTGGCAAAGATTTGTAAACAACCCCGCTGCGCTGGAAATTTTGCATTGATGCCGGAACGATCGCCACCCCCATCGAGGCAGCGACCAAGCTGATAATTGTCTGCATTTGAATCGCTTCTTGACCCGCGATCGGACTAAAACCTGCTTGCAGACACAGACTGACGATCGCATCGTACAATCCCGGAGCCTGGGAACGCGGAAACAAGATAAACGGTTCGGCAGAAAGTTCGCGCAATTCCACAAAAGCCCCTGAATCGGCCGCCGGATGCGTTTCAGGCAGCGCCACGATCAGAGGTTCTCGGAAAACAATTTCGGAATTGATGGCATCTTCCTCGATCGGCGGACGCACGAAGCCGATATCAATTTGCCCGAACCGCAACCGCTGCAACTGTTCGTTAGTCGTGAGTTCGTGCAGTTCGAGTTTGACGGCGGGACACCGAGTGCGAAACGCCTGCAAAATTGCTGGAACTACATTGTGCGCCGCCGAGCTCACAAAGCCTACAGTCAGTTGGCCGAGTTCGCCGCGGCTTGTCTGTTTGCCGAGTTGAATTGCGCGATCGACTTGCAGCATAATTTTCTGTGATTCCTCAAAAAAAACCTGTCCCGCTTCGGTGAGCACAACCGTCCGCTTGGTGCGGCGAAACAGTTGAAAGCCCAACTCGGCCTCCAAATGCTGAATTTGTTGGCTTAGCGGAGGTTGAGCCATGTGCAGTCTTTCCGCTGCACGAGTGAAATTCAGTTCCTCTGCAACGGCAATAAAGTAACGCAAATGTCGCAGTTCCATAGCTTCCAAATCATTAATATTTTAAAAGTATAAGTTGTTAGTTAAAAAAATATTGGACATTAATGATGGCATTTAATACAGTGATTAATAGTCGAACTTGAGATTTAAATAATGGCTAATTTGGATATAAAAATCAGAAAAGCCGAACTTGCAGACTTGGAACTAATTCTGAGTTTTATCGCGCAAAAAAGCGAATTTGATGGAGCGAAAACTTTGTTGGCGGCAACCGCAGATCGATTGCAGCAAGCTTTATTTAGTCAACCTGCGCTAGTGCGGGTAGTATTGGCTGAAGTTGCAGGAACTGCTGTAGGATTTGCGATGTTTTATGCTACATATTCAAGTTTGTTGACCCAGCCTTGTCTGTGGCTTGATGATTTATTTGTGCAAGCTCCCCTGCGCGGTATGGGAGTCGGTACAGCTTTGTTGAAACATTTGGCACAAATTGCTGAATCCACTAATTGCGGGCGAATTGAATGGACTGTTAATGCTAAAAATTCAGCGGGAGTTGCTTTTTATGAAAAGCAGGGAGCGCGGATTTTGGAAAATATTAGGGTTTGCCGTCTTGATGCGGATGCAATTGGTTGGCTTGCTGCTAAATAATTTAATCACGAATCGCGCGATCGTCTCAGAAACCCGGTTTCTACGAGCAATAGGTTTGGTGATGAGAAATATAGGTG
>NZ_JAUBOJ010000425.1:0-2192 GCF_036700185.1 Microcoleus sp. BM001215392
TTTCGCCCAAATGCTACGCCCCTACATATACATTTCGACTTTTGCAAGAGATCTAGTGACAACTACCCACTGACAACTGACAAAGGAAACAGAAAGTTGCGCTTAAATGTTAAGTAGTAAGCTTTTGGCACTGAGAACAGAAAATGGCTTTGATTTTGACATTTTTGGGCAAAGGCGGCACTGGCCGCAGCACGATCGCGATCGCCACAGCTAAAAAATATGCGGCTCAAGGCAAACGAGTTCTGCTGCTAGGCCAAGATCCGGGCCCTGCATTGAGTATTCTGCTAGGAGTTCCCCTGACTCTCACCCCGCAGGAAATCTCCCCGAACCTGAAAGCAGTACAGGTGAACAGCGCGCCGCTGCTAGAACGTCGGTGGGACGAAGTTAAACAACTAGAAGCACAATATGTCCGCACTCCGTTTTTCAAGCAGATTTACGGGCAAGAATTGGGAGTTTTACCGGGGATGGACAGCGCGCTGGCGTTGAACGAACTTCGGGAATACGATGACAGCAAACAATACGATGTAATTGTGTATGACGGTAGCGGCGGTATGGATACGCTGCGGATGCTGGGAATGCCGGAAATTTTGAGCTGGTACATCCGTCGCTTCCGTCAAGCGTTGGTAGATTCGGATTTGGGGAAAGCTTTGTCGCCTTTTATTCAACCCGTTGTCAGTACCGTGTTGACGGTGGATATGTCGGGAGACAATGCTTTTCAATCTACGAAGCAAGTCGATAATCTGTTGGATAAGGGTAAGGAAGCGCTGGCAGATCCGAACCGCACGGCGGCTTATTTGGTGACGACTGGGGATGCAAGTGCGATCGGCACTGCGCGCTATTTGTGGGGAAGTTCTCAACAAATTGGTTTAACTGTCGGCGGTGTAATTGTCAATCAAGCAGCAGTGAGTGAAACTATTGCTGCTGATTTCGATCCTTTGACAGCGGTTTCGGTTCCGGCGCACAGCGATAATAATTGGCAGCCGTTAATTGATGCTTTGCCAGATTTTTCTGAAGCTGGGAAAGCTCCTAAACCAATTAACATCAACACTGCACAGCGTTTAGTTAGTTTGTTTTTGCCTGGATTTGACAAGAAAGAAATCAAATTGATTCAATCCGGGCCGGAAGTGACGATCGAAGCGGGCGATCAGCGGCGAAATATCTTGCTTCCTCCGGCGCTAACTGGGAAATCAGTTACAGGTGCTAAATTCCAGAATGGTTACTTGATTATTTCTTTTTAGCAGTTAAGTTGTTCGGGATTTTGGGTGAATTTTGGAACGGGCAAGATGCCCGTTCCACATTTTTATTAGTAGTTGTAGGGTGTGTCGCTATGAAGAATACCTAACTAAAGATTGAAAATCTAACAGATCCGCACCTTATACAATTTATAAAACATTTTGCTAAAAAACAATAGTTAGACTGAGTGAAGCACAATTTTTTTTACACATACCCCACGTGCAAGGTGCGTCGCTACGAGATTGTTGATATAATTTAGGGATTTTTCATGTATCCGCACCCTACGACTACTTACGCATCAAAATCCAAGAAACCGGGTTTTTATGCGTTTCTGCAACTGTAATGAGTTTTCTCGAAAAAACCCGGTTTCTGACTCCCCCGTGCGAAACCAAAATTCAACCTCCGCCCAACAAAAAAATATGCTATAATCTCCCACAACACATCAACTGTCAACTGTCAACTGTCAACTGTCAACTATTAACCCAGTTGTAGGGTGTGTCGCTATGAAGAATACCTAACTAAAGATTGAAAATCTGACAGATCCGCACCTTATACAATTTATAAAACATTTTGCTAAAAAACAATAGTTAGACTGAGTGAAGCACAATTTTTTTTACACATACCCCACGTGCAAGGTGCGTCGCTACGAGATTGTTGATATAATTTAGGGATTTTTCATGTATCCGCACCCTACGACTACTTACGCATCAAAATCCAAGAAACCGGGTTTTTATGCGTTTCTGCAACTGTAATGAGTTTTCTCGAAAAAACCCGGTTTCTGACTCCCCCGTGCGAAACCAAAATTCAACCTCCGCCCAACAAAAAAATATGCTATAATCTCCCACAACACATCAACTGTCAACTGTCAACTGTCAACTGTCAACTATTAACCCAGTTGTAGGGTGTGTCGCTATGAAGAATACCTAACTAAAGATTGAAAATCTGACAGATCCGCACCT
>NZ_JAUBOJ010000425.1:2292-5912 GCF_036700185.1 Microcoleus sp. BM001215392
GTGTCGCTATGAAGAATACCTAACTAAAGATTGAAAATCTGACAGATCCGCACCTGATACAATTTATAAAACATCTTACTAAAAAACAATAGTTAGACGGAGTGAAGCACAATGTTTTTTACACGTACCCCACGTGCAAGGTGCGGATTTATGAGATGGTTGATATAATTTAGGGATTTTTCATGTATCCGCACCCTACGACTACAAACACTGAAAATTATCGATAAATCTTGGAAAATACGATCGCCCGCAGTGCGTCTATAATATAAAATCATTAGCCAATTTGGGAAAACAGCAAATGGTTACACAACTGCAATCTCCCGACCAACAAAACATCGTATACCCTGACGATAACGGAGAACCGATGTCAGACAATACTGAGCAGTTTCGATTAATCGTTTGGATTAAGGAAAATTCGGAACTATTGTTTGCGAATGACCCGAATGTTTTCGTAGCCGGCGACTTGCTTTGGTATCCCGTTGAAAGAAATAATAAACTTTGCCAAGCACCAGATGTGATGGTAGTTTTTGGTAGACCAAAAGGATATCGAGGTTCTTATCAACAGTGGAATGAAGATAATATTCCGCCCCAAGTCGTGTTTGAAATTTGGTCGCCGGGAAATCGGCCTGCTCCGATGATTCAAAAGTTCAAATTTTACGAACGTTACGGTGTGGAAGAATACTATTTGTACGACCCACAAACATTAGAATTGACAGGATGGCAGCGGGTTGAGGAAGAGTTAGAGGCGATCGACCAAATAGACGGTTGGATCAGTCCGAGATTGGGCGTGCGCTTCCAATTATCTGAAACTGGACTCGAAATGTTCGGGCCAAACGGAGAAGCGTTTATGAGTTTTGTGGAACTCGCTCAACTGCGGCGCCAAGCGGAAGCACGAGCGACTGAAGCAGAGCAACTGCGACAACAAGCAGAGCAACTGCGACAACAAGCCGAGCAACGGGCGACTGAGGCTGAAACTTTGCTCGAACAAGAACGATCGCGATCGCAAGCTTTAGAATTAAGATTGCGAGAAATGGGAATCGACCCAAATCAATTGTAGGAGACCGGGCGAATCCAACACGGCGAATCCAACACGGCGGTTGAAACCGCGTCTACACATACAAAACCCGCTGTAAGGCGGGTTGAAGAAAAGACGGTTAAAATTAAGCAATGTTCTTGAGTCCCCCTGAGCTCGGACATCGTTTGTGTAGACGCGAATTCTATTCGTACGTCTTATCTTTTATCGTTACCGTTACCATTCCCATTACCGCCAGTAGTTAGCAAAACCCGTTTAGCTAAAGGTTCCGGTACTTCTTGTAATCGATCGAACTCCCAGTTAAAAAATCCGACACCCATCGTCTGCGATCGCAATTCTACGATCAAATTCTGCATTTGGGCGATCGGCAAATAAGCCGAAACAGCATCCCATCCCTTCCAGTCTGCTTTACCCTCATAGCCGAGAATTTGACCGCGATGTCCGCTGACCAATTGCAACACCTTTGATGTACACTCGTTAGGAGCGCAAATTTCAACTTTGGCGATCGGCTCGAGCAACACCGATTCGCATTTCGCCATCCCCTCCTGCATCGCCAAACGCGCCGCCTGCTTAAAAGCTTGTTCCGAACTATCAACAGAATGATAGGAACCGTTTGTCAGAGTTACCGATACATCTACCACGGGAAAACCCAAGGGGCCGCGATCCAAATATTCCCGCACTCCCACTTCCACCCCGGGAATATACTGTTTTGGAACGACTCCGCCGACTATTTTGTCGCTGAAATTGAAACCTTCTCCGCGCGGCTGCGGTTGAATGTCGAGGTATACGTCGCCGAATTGTCCGTGCCCGCCACTTTGGTGTTTGTAGCGCCCGTGAATGGATGATGCGGGTTTGCGGATGGTTTCTTTGTACGGTACTTGCGGTAAGTGAGTTACCATCGGTAAATTGTACTTGCGGCGCAACCTGTCTAAGGCTACTTTCAGATGGATTTCACCTTGACCCCAAAGTATAATTTCGTGGGTGTCTCCGTGCTGTTCCCAAACTAAAGATGGGTCTTCTTCTAATAGTTTAGCTAAGGCAGAACTCAACTTAACTTCATCGTTGCGCTTTTCGGGGACGATCGCCAGCGCGTACACAGGCGAGATGATTTCGGCTTTTGGCAAGAATTCGTCAGAACCCAGCACATCGCCTGTTCTCAAGCCTTCCAGCCTGCCCGCAGCGACAATTTCCCCGGCGTTGACCGACTGCAAACTTTGCGTTTGCTGGCCAGTCAAGCGGTACAAACCGTTAACTCGAACCCCGTTCAAAACTGCTCCATCTGCGAGGGTTCCCCGCCACACTCTCACTAACGATAGTTTGCCTCCCTGCGGCGTGTAATAGGTTTTGAGGATTTGACCCAGAACGTTGCTCTCGCTTTGTATAAAACCGCGCCTTTCTGCGGTAGTTTCCGGTGTCGGTGCTTCTCTGAGTAAAGCTTCCAGCAGGGGCCGCACGCCGAAATCTTGTTCGGCGATACCGATGAATACGGGCACTATTAAATCAGCACCTAATTCCATCTTGAAATCGCGGGTAATCTCTTCAGCATCCGGATTGATTTCTTCCAGCAATTCTTCGAGTAAACGATCGTCAAAATTGGCTAATTCTTCGAGCATTTCCTGTCGCGCGGCGCTTTCTTGTGCTTTGAGGTGTTCGGGAAGCGGGACGGGATCTGCGGGTGCGCCGGAGTGATAGTGGTAAGCTTGTTCGGTTACTAAGTCGATAAAACCGATGATTTGTTCGTTTTTGCCGATCGGGTATTGGTGAGGTACAATTGGTCTGCTAGAAACAGATTTGAGCGCGTTGAGTACATCGGTGAAGTTGCTACCGCAAGTTGTTTCGTCTGTGCACGCGCGATCGATCTTGTTGATAAAAACTAGGTGGGGAATCTCCCAATCGTCGAGGAATTTGAACAGCGGGGCGAGGGTTAAAGTGCGATCGGCAACTGGTTCGCAAACAATCACGGCTGCATCGACACCGATAAGTGCATTGTAAGTTTCTTGGACAAATTCGATCGAGCCGGGACAGTCAAGAAATGTGAAGCGGACGTTTTCGTATTCGGCGGTGGCGCAGTTGACTTCTGTGCTCATTTGGCGATCGCGCGCTTCCGGCGAACTGTCACCTATTGTATTACCATCCTTAGCATTACCCTTGCGAGTAATCGTCCCTGTCACCGACAGCAAACTTTCGAGAAGTGCGGTTTTACCGCTTAAATAAGGGCCAACAATTGCAACGTTTCGCGTGGCCCCAAGGACTTTTTGGTTCATATTGCCTCCTACACAAAGTGAAGGGGAAGGGGAAGGAGAAGATGATGATTCAGGAAAAAAACTTGTGTTTGCCGGTTTCTCCGATCTCTTCCCTAGTGAATCTGAAAACTTTTATTTTGCGATGTTTTTAGTTTAAGCTTAAATTGCGACACAAATTCATTAATTACTGTGAAGTATTAAGTATTTTTGTAAATCAACTTGTGAAAATGCTAATCCCAGAAACCGGGTTTCTTACGCTTATTTTTCGTACTCAACCGAAAATATTCATAGAAACCCGGTTTCTCGCCACGCAGCGAGATAATGCTAATCCCAGAAACCGGGTT
>NZ_JAUBOJ010000426.1:0-5907 GCF_036700185.1 Microcoleus sp. BM001215392
AAATCCTCAAAGAGTTTCCGCAACACCAGTATTTTATTACCACTCATTCGGCTGAGATTATTGCTGCTGCCAATCCCTCAACTATCGTGAAGCTGCGGCTTGAGGACGGGGAAACCCAAGCATCAATGATGAATGCGCGAGATATTAAAGAACAGCGTTCTCTATTAGCCGAGCTGGGAGTGAGTTTGTCGGATGTTTTCGGTGCCGACAGGATTCTCTGGGTGGAAGGGCCGACCGAAGAACTGTGCTTTCCGTTAATTTTGGAGAAAGCAGCCAAAATGCCTTTAAGGGGTACTCAAATTATTGCCGTTAAAAATACTGGCGATTTTGAGGGAAAACGCGCTCATCTAGTATTTGATGTTTACGACAAACTCAGCGGTGGCAGCAGTTTGTTTCCTCCGACAATTGGGTTTGTATTTGACCGGGAGAGTAAATCCGAACGGGAGAGGAATGATTTGCAAAAAAGAAGCCAGCACCCGGTTGAATTTTTGGACAGGCGGATGTATGAAAATTACCTGCTCCATCCTGATGCTATAGCAGCCGTTCTCGATCGAGAAGATGCGGGACGAGAACAACCCCTTGCCGGCAACGAAGTTCGAGAATGGCTCGAAACTCATAAATCAAATAAGGATTATTTCCCCAAAAATTCTACCCAGCAAGATCTATTAAATCCCCAATGGGTTGACGAACATATTGATGCAGCAAAACTGTTAGGTGTCTTATTTGAAAAATTATCGTTCGCACGGGTCGAGTTTAGGAAAACCAAACACTCAGTAATGCTTACAGAATGGTTGCTCGAAAATAACCCCGGTTGCTTCGACGAATTAGTCCAGTTTTTGCAACGTATCCTTGATGCGGGTAAAGCAGCGGTGTCTTGACGCGAGCGCGCCAATCGCGATCGCTCCCAACATCTAAATTCTGGGAAAAACTAAACCCAAATCAAATCCCCAACCCGCCCGCTATGCCGAAACTCCCCGAATGCACGCCTAAATTCCTTCATAGATAAGCCAATGAATATCCATACCTTCTTGAGCCAAACCGAACGCCAACGGGTGAGCGATGGAGCCATTTTACCTATCTTGAGCGGTGGCGAATCCTCTACGAAGCAATTGGTGCTGCTGTTGCCACAATTGGGAGATTTTGACAGCCTTGAATATGCTTGGTGGTTGCGACGGGACGCTCGACGGCTTGAAGCACAACGGATAGCAATTCGAGCTGTGGGAATTGGCGATCGCTCATCGGGTCAGCGATTCTGTAGTTATACAGGATTTCCTACCGACTGTTTGTTTGTAGATCCCACTGGTCAACTGCACCAAAAACTTGACCTGTATCCAGGTTTATCCTTACAAGTACCCGGTTTATCGGCCGCTACGAACGCTTACCTCAATCTATTGTTCATGTGTGCGGGAATTGGTAGCCCCGGCACTTTGGCAGAAGTATTTCGAGGGTATCGAGGCGACGCTAAAGCACCTCAATTAATTGATGATGATGAAGTTATCCAGGCTTTCCCTCTTCCAGCTCTCAGAGGCTCCACTTTCCGGTGGGCCGGTGGTAAGGGTTTCCAGCGTCCGTTTGAATTGGCAACCTTGCGGCTGCGGAATATGACAGAAGTGCTGAGTAATTGGAAAACCTATGTTCCAAATGCTGCTTATCTCACTCAACGAGGCGCAACTTTCTTGTTTAATGCTCAGGGTGATTTAATTTACGAACATCGAGATCGCGCCATTCTTGGTTTCGCTGCTGATATGAGCAATCCCCTGACGTTTCTATCAGAAATGACGGCTGATGGAGACTCGCTCTAGAAAAGCTCTTCTTAAGTAGTGTTAGTTGTTAGGTGTTAAGCTGTTGTGCATTTAAATTGAATGTCAAAGAATAATGAAACTATTGTGGGGTGAGCATCCCGCCCGCCCTGAACCTACAATTTAAATGTGCGACAGCTTAATTGTTAGTTGTTAGGCGTTAACTGTTAAAAGCGGTTGACGACTGTTAAAAAGCGGTTGACGACTGTTAAAAGCGGTTGACGACTGTTAAAAGCGGTTGACGATTGTTAAAAGCGGTTGACGAGCGATCGCCAACCAGATTTATCTATAGTTTAATGCAGCCAAGTAAATGACGTTGAACATATTATGCCGATGCAACTCAAATTGATATAACGCAAAGTGAAAATTTTTGTGAGAATCAGCAACTTTTTTGTGTTGCTTACCCAATTTTTGGATAGCTTTTTTGCGTCTGTTAGAGCCTTTTTTACGCCTCGACACTCTACGCTGTGTTGCATCTAGATTGCCTATGGTATTAGAGAGGGAGAGGGAGAGGGGGAGAAGGGGAGAGGGGGAGAGGATTTGACGATTTTTAATCTGGTCTCGAAATATACAATTTAAATGCAGAACAGCTTACGCTGTGCTGATTTTAATTTTCGTTAATTTACGCTAAACGATCGCGTTTAACGGCGAACCTTTCCAAAGTTAAATTTAGCAGCCGAGCAAATTTTAACAGCCGAGCAAAGTTTTAGAGCAGGATGAGGGAACATAGAAGCAGGAATCGCGCCCAAATTTATAGACTTAAATCGGACACGATCGCCTAAAATAAGAGTTTGTACGAGGCGGTACTGTTTGTTGTTGCCGAAGACGAGAGAATTAATTAAGGATTTGGGAAGATAACGCCAACGATGCCAGCTAATTATACCGAACTCGAAAAACGCCTTTGGGAAGCAGCCGACGAACTCAGGGCTAACTCCAAACTCAAGCCTTCGGAATATTCCGTCCCCGTTTTGGGGTTGGTGTTTCTGCTCTATGCTGACTATAAGTTTGCCCTAGTTTCGCAGGAAATAGCAGCAGGCGGAAGCAGCAGGCGGCGCACCGTGGGTAAGGCGGATTACCAGGCAAAAGGGGCGCTTTATTTGCCGGAAACTGCCCGTTTTGATTATTTGATCGATCGCCCGGAAGCAGAGGATATTGGCGGGGCGATTAATGGGGCCATGAAGGCTATCGCCGATGAGAATGAGGAACTTGGCGGCGCTTTGCCTAGAAATTATAACAGCTTGGAAAAGCAGATTTTGCGGGAATTGTTGAAAATCTTAAATCGGATTCCCAGAGCTGATATTAATGAGGATGCGTTTGGAGAAATTTATCAGTATTTCCTGGGAAATTTCGCTCAGAAAGAAGGGCAGAAAGGCGGAGAGTTTTTTACTCCAATTTCCCTGGTAAAGCTGATTGTGGAGGTGATAGAGCCGAATTACGGGCGAATTTTAGACCCTGCCTGTGGTGCTGGCGGAATGCTGGTACAGAGTGCAATTCGGGTTCGCAATAAGTTAGGATTTGATCCGAATAAGGTGATTAGTGTTTACGGGCAGGAGAAGGTAGACGGAACTGTGAAACTCTGTCAGATGAACTTGGCAGTTCATGGGGTTTCTGGTTTGCGAAATATCCGCGAAGGTAACACTTATTATCAAGATATTCACAGCAGCGTCGGTGAGTTTGATTTTGTGATGGCGAATCCGCCATTTAATGTAAATGGGGTAGATAGAGAAAAGATTAAGGGCGACCCTCATTATCCCTTTGGCGCGCCGACTACGGATAATGCAAATTATCTCTGGATTCAGCTATTTTATACTGCTTTGAATCCGAACGGACGGGCGGGGTTTGTGATGGCAAACTCGGCATCGGATGCGCGGGGTTCGGAGTTGGAGATTCGCCGCCAGTTGATAGAAACGGGGGCGGTGGATGTGATGATTGCGATCGGCTCTAATTTCTTTTATACGGTAACGCTACCTTGTACGCTGTGGTTTTTTGACAAACGCAAATGTCGTAGAGACGTTCCGGTGGAACGTCTCTCTCTCCATCGCCAGGATAAGGTATTATTTATTGATGCGCGGCATATTTACAGGCAAATTGACCGTGCCCATCGGGAGTTTAGCGAAGCACAGATTGAGTTTATCTCGAATATTGTGCGGCTGTACCGAGGGGAAAAGGCAGAGTTGACGGTTGGTGGTTCCGAAATGCTGACTGAAACTTTCCCAGACAAGGTTTATCGGGATGTGGCGGGATTGTGTAAAATAGCAACATTGGCTGAGATTGAGGCCCAGGGATGGAGTCTCAATCCTGGGCGTTATGTGGGGGTAGCGGAACGCAAGGAGGCGGAGGATTTTGATTTTGCCGCACGGTTGGAGGAGTTGAATGAGGAGTTGGAAATCTTGAATGTTGAGGCGCGGGGATTGGAGGAAACAATTGCTGAGAATGTGATGATGTTGTTGGAGGGAACAAAACTGTGAATAAAACTCTAAAGCCAGGTTGGAGTTATAAAAAGCTCAATGAGCTTGGATTCGTTGGTAGGGGTAAATCTAAACACCGCCCTAGAAATGAGCCATCTCTGTATGGCGGAAAACATCCTTTTATTCAAACGGCTGAGGTCACAGCTAGTGAGTTTTATATTATAAAGTATTCACAAACTTATAGTGATTTAGGACTAGCTCAAAGCAAATTATGGGATAAAAACACTCTTTGCATAGTCAATGCGGGTGAGAATACAGCAGAGACAGCTATTCTCAAATTTCAAGCTTGTTTTCCAGATAGTATTATTGGATTTATTGCTGACTCAGAAAAAGCTGATGTTCGCTTCATCAAGTATTACCTAACTACAATTAAGCCACAGTTAAGAAGCATTACTAAAGGAGCAACTCAAGATAACCTCAGTGTTAGCAAATTATTGTTATTTGATATTCTTACTCCCCCTCTTCCCATCCAGCGCAAAATTGCTGGGATTCTGTCAGCCTATGATCGCCTAATCGAGAATAACACGCGGCGGATTGAGATATTGGAAGAGATGGCGCGATCGATCTACCGCGAGTGGTTCGTCAAATTCCGCTTCCCTGGACATGAACAGGCGCAGATGGTAGATTCAGAATTGGGGCTGATTCCTGAAGGTTGGGAGGTTGGCAGATTAGATGATGCGCTAATTCTCCAGAGAGGGTTCGACTTGCCAACTCAACAGCGTAAAGAGGGTAATATTCCAATTTACGCCTCTACTGGAATTACTGGAACTCATAACGAAGCTAAAATTAAAGCGCCAGGTGTGGTAACTGGGCGAAGTGGCTCTTTAGGAACTGTAATTTATGTAGATGAGGATTACTGGCCTTTAAATACAACGCTTTGGGTAAAAGAATTTCGCCGAGTTACGCCACTTTATGCCTTCTATTTATTGAGTGATTTGAAGCTAGAACAATATAACTCTGGTGCAGCAGTTCCAACACTAAATAGGAATGATATTCATGGTCAGCCAGTAGTTCTACCACCTCAGAGAATATTAGAACAGTTGAATCTGTTTGTTGAACCACTACTTGTCCTAAAGAAGAATCTATTAAAAAGGAGTGATAACCTCCGCCAAACCCGCGACTTAGTCCTACCCAGACTCATCTCAGGCAAAATCGATTTAGAAAAAATAAACATAGGGGTGTATAATGCCGAGAACAATTGATGAAGGCTTTAGAGATTTTCACGCAAAGCTTACTCCTTCAGATTATGAATCTACAGCAGCGAAAAACCATAGAGCTTCTATTGAAGCTTGTCTAAAAGCTAATTTTGGATTGAACCGATTCTTCCGTACTGGTTCATTTGGTAATGGAACAAGCATTTCAAGATATAGTGATGTTGATTATTTTGCTAGCATTCCTTTTGGTAAGTTGAGTGAAATTTCTTCCTATGCTCTGATTCAAGTAAAAGATGCATTAAATAGACGATTTTACTCTACAGATGTCTATGTAGATTGCCCTGCCGTTGTATGTCCTTTCGGTACTGAGGCTAAAGAGTCTACAGAGATCGTACCTGCAAGATATATGGGGAAAATTGGAAATAGCAATTATATAGCAAGTCTAAATGATTCACAAAATTTTATTAAATACAATGGTTATGGATT
>NZ_JAUBOJ010000427.1:0-5872 GCF_036700185.1 Microcoleus sp. BM001215392
ATACTACCGTTGCTTACTACTGCTTACAAACTTAATGAAGTTTTATAATACTCTGGATGCAGGGTTGGGTCAATTTGTGAATCAAGTACTGCCGTGGGTTTGTTTCAAGCGCGGTGTTTACTATGGCAAGGTTGACCTGAACGGCACGTCTCAAACTTGCCCTGACTGCGGAGCCAAGGTGAAAAAGGATCTGAGTGTGCGGATTCATCACTGTCATGAGTGTGGGTCGGTCAAGCCAAGAGATGTTGCAGCAGGTCAAGTGATTTGCGCCCGTGGTCTATCGGGTGTTGAAATTGCGAGTGGAGCCGAGGTATCGGGGGCATTGGAAACAGTGTCTAGACAACTGGCGATGAAGCTCGAAGATTCCAAGAGCGATCTTGGGAAGCCCTTGTGGTATGCGTAGCATCAGCATCGGGAGGATGTCACTCTTAACCAATCTTATTTTATTTTTTATATAGTTGGGGCTAGCCCGGTGTAATGTAATTATTAATACAATTTAACTTAATTTAACCTAAAAATAAAAAAACACCGGATCTTGAAGAAACGGAGACTTGGTGAAAACGAGTAGCAGGTTGGACCCGCCTACCGTTCCTGACCTACCTGCTTGTTTCGTTTTCTGCCCGAACAGATGATTCCTGCCCCTGTTACCAGGAGTGCTACTACTGTACCCGGTTCTGGGATAGAGGTTGCTCTCTGAGAGCTGGCGTTTGAGTATATGTTTGTGAAGCTAGGCAGGGGTGCCAGTATGGGTGGAGGTGGAGGTGCTGCGACTATAGGCGGCGGCGCTTGTGGCAACAGCGGTATCGGGTCTGGTGTTGGTTCGGGCGATGCGAGTACCGGGGGCGGCGCTTGTGGTTCTATTATCGGTGCTGCCGGTGTTGCGGGTGATTCAATTGCTACGGGCGCTTGTGGTTCTACTATCGGTGCTGGTGATGGCGCTACGGGCAAGGGTAAGGGTAGCGGGTCGGGTGATGCCAGCGGTGATGGCGCTACGGGCAAGGGTAGCGGGTCTGGTGATGGCGCTACGGGCAAGGGTAAGGGTAGCGGGTCTGGTGATGCCAGCGGCGGCGCGACAGGATCTTCTGCTGCTGCTGCTGCTGCTGGTGCGTTGGCTGCTGGTGATTGCGGGCTGCCGGCGGCATTACCAGGCAAGCAGGCACTTGAAAAGTTTCCGGGCCCGCACACATCGACTGCTGCTGAAGCCGGAGGGGCGGCAGCTAGATAGTAGAACCCTGTTGCCATTGTGGCAGAGAGTCCAATTGCTAGTTTTGCCAGTGGCGTACACATAACTATTTAGTTAAACAGTGGTTAAATCGGAGAATAGAAATAGTGCTAGGATGAGCGTTGCACGGCGGGCAAGGATTTGAGAGCGAGCAAAATCTATAAATGTTTTCTGTCGCTGACGCCGATAAAAGATAGTATAGCGCTTGAGGCTAACGCCCAAACACTTCGATCGTTTTATTCTGTTTGACCTCGCTTGCAGGGTAGCGTGGTTTCCACTATTTGGTGGTTGGCAAGGAGTGAAGCAACATATTTTTTTGGCAACCTCTCTACTGACAGCCGTTACGGGCATTAACAAATAGTCTTTTTACCTTGACTGCTGCCTCCTGACATTGATTATTTAACACTTAGAAGACTAGCTCTGCTGTATTTTAAGTGACAATGCACAATCCGACTACTCTTTTATAGTCTCATGTTGCGACCAGATATGTCCTCAGTATATGTACGTATATTCCGGAATGTCAACTACTAAAAGGCAATATTTAAGTATTTACCGAGGGTAGAGGGCGTAGTTAATGAGCTGAGCTAGTCGATCGCGCAGAGCTTCCATCCCGAGACCTTTGGCGGCCGAGATAAATACGGCTTGAGGAAATTCTTCTCGGGCGAGGGCGAGAGTATCTCCATCTACGGCATCGATTTTATTAAAAACGACTAGGGCTGGCCCGGGAGTTACGGGCATATCTGTCAAAATATTCATGACCGATCGAATTTGGCTCTGCCACGCGGGATGGGAGAGATCGACGAGGTGGAGCAAAGCATCGGCGTCTGTGACTTCTTCGAGGGTAGCCCGAAAAGCGTCGATCAAGGAGGGGGGGAGTTCGCGAATAAAGCCGACTGTATCTGTGAGGACGATCGACAAAGGTTCTCCGGTAAGGGCGCCAGGAATCGTCAGCTTGCGGGTGGTGGGGTCGAGGGTAGCAAACAACTGGTCGGCGGCGTAGACCTGGGAATTGGTGAGCAGGTTGAGCAGAGTCGATTTACCTGCGTTTGTGTAGCCGACGATCGCAACTGAGGGTACGTCCATGTGGTGCCGGTTTTGTCGCAGCCGGAAGCGGTGGGCCAGCAGTTGATTGACTTCTTGCTGCAATCTGGAAATGCGTTTGGCGATCGTCCGGCGTTCGGTTTCGAGTTTAGTTTCCCCAGGGCCTCTGGTACCGATACCGCCGCCTTGTCTCGACATTGCTTGACCGCGACCTGTGAGGCGGGGCAGGCTGTACTGTAGCTGAGCGAGTTCGACTTGCAATTTACCCTCGCTGGTTCGAGCTCTTTGGGCAAAGATGTCGAGAATTACCTCCGTACGATCGACTACGCGAATACCGATCTGAGTTTCCAAGTTGCGTATTTGTGCTGGTGAGAGGTCGCGATCGAATACCACGAGGTTAGCGCTAATGGTTTGAGCGGTGAGGGAAATTTCTTGAATTTTGCCTTCGCCGACGACTGTCTGCGGGTGGGGGTTCGATCGCTTTTGACGCACTGTTTGGAGTACCTGACCCCCGGCGCTTTCCACCAGCCGCGTGATTTCTGCTAGTCCGTCCTCAAAATCCAGCAGTGTCACGTTCTGAGTCATGACACCAACCAGCAGCACTTTATCTTGGTCTGCATCGACCTGCTTAGCGACAAACTCTGCTTGAAAATCTGCTTCGAGTCCTTCGACCAACTCCTGAAAGTCTTGGTCTGCGAGGTCGTCCAAACTCAGAGGTTCTGATATTTTCCAGGGAAAGTTTTGAGTTTTGATTTGTGAGTTGGGAATTAAAGGCTCTTCTATTTCCTCTTGTTCATCAGTTGAAGCTGGTTCTAACTTAGGGCTTAACACAGAAAACTCAAAATTTGGTCGCTCTCCTTGGGGTATCAGGTGAACGAGATAAGTTTCTTGGATGTAACCAGTCGCACCGCCGCCCCGGCGTTGAAATCCTCCGCCGGTCAGCGTCAGCCACACGAGGGCGTCTAGGCGCTGAATTGCCATAGCGGTAAGGGCTGCTTCGTTGGGGATTTCTGGCTTGAGGTGGGTGGCGATGCAGCGAATACCGCTGAGGCGACCTCCCCCGTAGCGGGGCAGTTCTAGGGGCGCTATCTGGGTTTGGCGGGGCGTACCAACGCCGACGCGAATGACTTGTCCGCGGCGGTTGATGTAGGTGCAGATTGGTTTGTCGATTTCGGTGCTGATGGCGGCGACGCGCTGGGCGAATTCGGCCGTGGTGATGCGATCGCCCGGTAGTCGCTGGTGGTAAAGCTTTTCGAGTTGCTTGAGCTGGCTGGACTTGAGACCCTGAAGATTGCCGTAGATGGTTTCGATAACTATTTCTCCCGATCGTTCTATCTATAATTCCTATTTTAGTTAACTCTGGGGCGATCGTGTTCTGGGACAGCAGTTGAAATTTAGTAGTTTTTTTGTTTCTGGGAGAGTGCGGAGCCAGCATTGTCGAGTCAACAGCGCCGTTGTTTGTCGCGCCGTCCAGCAGAGATCGCCTTTGATAGCACGCATCTCAACTTGCAGTTGTCTTTAGTATCTACCGATACAGGCGATCGCTCAAATAATTTCGTTTAACAAAACTTAACACATAATTTGGGGTCTCAAAATCATCCTTTAGACTTGTGTGTATTTTGTACCAATAGGCAGATAGCAAACTAGAAATTAGCTGGCTATGATGATAGGCGAAACATTATTAAGGAATGTAAAAACATGGAAACCCGCCCTACTAACTTACCTCCAACAGCTAATGCCTACAACGGCAAAGATCGGAACGCATTTTTGTTTGGCTTCAACCCACAAGCAGAACTTTGGAATGGTCGCTTAGCGATGATCGGCTTCTTAGCTTATTTGCTGTGGGACATGGCTGGATATAGCGTTCTGCGCGACATACTGCACTTTCTGCCTACCTACATCGCTCATTAATAACGAGCAGTCTTTCCTGTCTGGCAGCATGACGAAATGCCGCAACTGCCAGACAGGCTAAAAGATACAAAGGGCAGCGAGTGCGATCGGGTTGCTTGATATCTTTCCTTACTTTTGAAGGGCATTAACAGAATTATTGCTGTGATTCGATGACTTTGGTTAGGGGCGGTGGCAGTGGCGCAGTGAATATTAAGAGGAAAACAGATATTGATTGCGTCAAGGCTCCCGCCCCTGCTGTATTTTTGGCAATAAATCTCACCGAGAAACTCTGATAATTTATAAAAAATAGGAGCATCAACGATGATCGACTCAAATTTACTGGCAGTAGTAGAGTCTGCCGTGACTGACGCAGCATTAGGAAATTGGCAAAAGCCGCTAGTGATGTTTGTTTGCAATATTTTAGCCTTGCTAGTTCTGAGCCGCAGAATTTGGTATCCCCATGTCGGGCCGAAAATGCCTTTGCCCTTCCCGGCTTTGTTCAACAATGTTAGCGTACCCGCATTTCTGGCTTGCATGAGCGCGGGTCATTTGCTGGGAGTGTTAGCGATTTTGACGCTGGGTGTTGACAACTATATTTAGGAGCAAATGCGTGGCTGTTGTGGCAATTAGTTGCTGCAATAGGTTGATTGAAATGCGCAAAAAAACTTGCAGGGGTTAGTGAAATGCACTCACCCCTAATTTCAAGTTTTGAGGGAACTGTTTTGGCGGCGCCTTTAGCTGCTATTTTTCACTCCTTCATTGACGGGTCGAAAAAAGGAAGCCTCCGCTTTCTCTGTGGTGCAAAACCCAAGATTGTATACCACAGTTGCAGCTCCCAGATTGCATCTGTGGGCTAAATCTAAAATCTAAAATTGACTGACGAGGTGTAAAGCAATGGAATCTACTTCGATCGCAAATTCTAACAAACAAAACCAAACTGACAGCGGCGATACCGAACGCTGGGCTTCGTTGATTGGTGGGGGGGCGCTGGTGCTGTTTGGTTTGTCGCAGCGTTCGCTCAGAGGTGCTTTGCTGGCGGTGGCGGGTGGCGGTTTGGCGGCGCGCGGGCTGGGGGTTGTGGAGGGTTTACAGTCGGCTGCGGATGCGAATCAAACCATTAAAGTTGAAAAGACGGTGACGATCGACAAACCGGCTGAGGAATTGTACCGTTACTGGCGCGATTTTGCGAATTTGCCTCGGTTTATGAAACATCTCAAACACGTGACGGTAATAGATGACAAGCGTTCTCACTGGATTGCCAGCGCGCCGATCGGCAATAGTGTAGAATGGGATGCACAAATTGTGGGTGAAGAAGAAAATCGCTTAATTGTTTGGGCGTCTGTGGAAGGGGCTGATGTTGATAATTCGGGTTTTGTGCGCTTTCAACCGGCACCAGCAGGACGCGGTACTGAGGTGAAAGTGGTGATCGAATACAACCCTCCCGGCGGTGCGATCGGTGCGGGCGCTGCTAAACTATTTGGTGAAGCTCCCGAACAGCAAATTGCTGATGATTTGCGCAGGTTTAAGCAGTTTATGGAAGCTGGGGAAATCGCTACGACGGAAGGCCAATCTTCGGGTCGGAAGTCATAAGTTCGATGGTGTCGGGTAAATTAATTGTAATTCCTGTAGGGGCGGGTTTTACCAACAATCTTTGATTCACATCCACAATAGACTTGAATTGCAAAAATCGGAAAACACCCTAAAATTATCTGCGTTTAT
>NZ_JAUBOJ010000428.1:0-5869 GCF_036700185.1 Microcoleus sp. BM001215392
CGATCGCTGCGTGTGGCACGAAATCGATCTAGAAGCCGATGTGGCAATTGTGAACCAAGACTGGCACCAGCCCGATCTCGCCAGCGTCGCCGGCACCTATCCCATCTCCGACTTTAAGACGGCGCAACTGAAAGCTCTCTGTCTCGCAGGTCAAACACTTGTCATCTCAGATATCGTTAATTGCGTGCAGACAGCACCTTTTATCGATAGCTACGCTGCCGTTTCCGTTCGCGCTTTGGTCGATGTTCCCTGCCTTGAGGAAGGGCGCTTGGTGGCTCTTTTGTTGGTGGCATCACAGGCGGTGCGGCACTGGCGGCCCGATGAAATTTCGCTGGTGCAAGAAGTGGTGGCTCGCCTCTGGCCTGCGATCGGGCACGCGATCGCCGTCCAAGACTTGCACGAAAGCGAGGATCGGTTCCGCGCTCTCGCTGACAACATCGCTCAACTAGCCTGGATGACAGATCCCACAGGCGGGATTTTCTGGTACAACCAGCGCTGGTTTGACTACACCGGTACCACAAGAGAACAAATGCAAGGCTGGGGCTGGCAGCAGGTGCACCACCCGGAACACGTCGATCGGGTTGTCGCAAAATTTAGGCGCTGCATTGAAACAGGCGAAGCCTGGGAAGATACTTTCCCCCTGCGCGGCAAAGACGGATCTTACCGCTGGTTTCTTTCCCGCGCTGTGCCGATCCGATCCGCGATCGGCAATGTGCTGCGCTGGTTTGGCACCAACACCGACATTACCGATCGCCTCAATGCCGAAGCGGAACGGGAACGCCTGCTAGCTCTGGAAAAAGCCGCCAGAGCAGAAGCAGAACGCGCTAACCGCGTCAAAGACGAATTTTTGGCTGTTTTGTCCCACGAATTGCGGACTCCCTTAAACCCGATTTTAGGCTGGGCGAAGCTGCTGCGATCGAACAGTCTGACACCGGAAAAACAGCTTTACGCCGTAGAAACGATCGAGCGCAACGCCAAACTCCAAACCGAGCTGATCGAAGATTTGCTCGACGTGTCGGGGATTCTGCAAGGCAAAGTCAGCTTGAATATTGTACCTGTGGATTTAGCCCGGGCGATCGGCAGCGCCATTGAAACGGTGCATCTGTCGGCTCAAGTCAAGTCGATTCAAATCTGCACACAATTGGCACCGGATCTGGGCTCGGTGTTGGGCGATGCGCGCCGGCTTCAGCAAGTCGTGTGGAATTTGCTGTCAAATGCCGTCAAGTTCACGCCGCCCGGAGGCAAAATCGCAGTCAAGCTGTTGAGGGTTGACAGCGACGCTCTAATTACTGTAACTGATACGGGTAAAGGCATTGAACCAGATTTTCTGCCCTACGTCTTCGACTATTTCCGGCAAGCAGACAGCACGTTCACGCGCAAGTTTGGCGGATTGGGTTTAGGATTGGCGATCGTCCGCCATCTCGTCGAACTCCACGGTGGCACAGTGAAAGCAGACAGTACAGGCGAAGAACAAGGCGCGACATTTACAGTCAGGATACCCCTGATGCCGGTGCAACCTCAGACAATTCCTGCCCAGACGGCGCCGGAGTCATCTTTCAATTTGAGCGGTATCCGGGTGTTAGCCGTAGATGACGATGCCGATGCGCGAGATTTGGTGGTTTTTCTGCTTGAGGATTGTGGCGCCAGCGTGACAGCAGTTGCTAGCGCCGACGATGCCTTAACCCTGTTAACTCAGTCTGTGCCGGATGTGCTGTTGAGCGATATTGGAATGCCCTACACTGACGGTTATATGTTGCTGCGGCAGGTGCGGGCTCTGCCGCCAGAGCAAGGCGGACTTGTGCCTGCGATCGCCCTGACGGCTTATGCTGGAGAAATTGACTACCAGCAGGCGCTGGCTGCGGGCTTCCAGCGCCACATTTCTAAGCCTTTAGAACCCGACAAGTTGCTGCAAACAATGCTGGATTTGCTCGTGGAGCGATCGGGCAAAAATATTGTTTAATTTAAACTGTTTTTTGCTGCTAACAAGTTGCTTAAAATCTTTATTTAACGACAGCAAGAAGGCGCCAAGAACGCGAATAAAAAAGAAGAAGAAGAAGAAAAAGAAAAAACAAATAAAATAGGTTTGTAGTGAGGACTTTAGTCCTCTCTTGGTCTGAGGACTAAAGTCCTCACTACGAACCCATTGATTGCCGATCGTATCAAACAAAAAAACCTCACAGATGGAGGTTTTTTGATAATTGTTAGCGCTATTCGGACAGGTTAAAACATCCTGTCCCTGCATCATGCCCACAGTCCGTTATACCCTAGTATTAGCGGTAATCTGTACGAACTGCCGGGTCGCGATCGCTTGTTGTAGTGGTATAGCGGACATTTTCTTCGCGTTTGCGGGGCATTAAACCTAACAAACCGGACAAGCCGAGCAAGCCCAACCATCCCCAATCAAAATCGCGATCGTTCTCAGCAGTGTAGACACCAGAGCGAGGAGTAGTAGTGGTAGTGGTGGTATCTCTGCTGTTAGTACCCGGAGCTGTATTTGTCTGAGCTGAAGCAGGCAGATTAGCTGGTACAATGGCTAGACCAGCAGCGATAATACCTGCACCGATTGCTTTGGATAAGTCAGAACGTTTCATAATTCAAATGCTCTCTGTTGGCAAAATTCTTTAACTATCATCACTATATCGATCGCCTTTTAAAGTTAAATCCACCTGTAGCAGTAAAGATTGATAAACTCCAGCTATTACTACAGATTGATATCAAATATTTAGCAGCCGCACAAAATTCAACATGGCTCGCAAAGCCCCGAACGAGAAGGAGCGCGGGTTGTCTCGTATCGTTTCTGGTTGCATCGGTATTGTTCAAACAGTCAACAGTCAACAGTTAACAGTCAACAATCATAGAGACAATCTACTGTTGACAAAAAAAGGTAAACTCAAGTATTGCACAGACAACACTCACCGCTCGAATGACGGAGATCGAAACAAATTGGGAATAGAGCTACGCAGCTACGTATTTCTAGACAACTTGCAGCCGCAGCACGCAGCATACATCGGCACAGTCGCCGCCGGATTCTTGCCGCTGCCGGGGGATGCGTCGCTGTGGATAGAAATCTCGCCCGGTATTGAAATTAACCGAATTACCGATGTCGCCCTCAAATCAGCCTCCGTGCGCCCGGGAGTGCAGATAGTCGAGCGCTTGTACGGCTTGCTGGAAGTACACTCGGGCCAGCAAGGCGAAACCCGCGCCGCCGGCAAAGCAATTCTAGAATTCATCGGAGTCCGCAGAGAAGAATGTATCAAACCGCGAGTAATTTCCAGCCAAATTATTCGCAACATTGACCCGCACCAAACGCAATTAATCAACCGCAGCAGGCGCGGACAGTTGCTGCTGGCGGGACAAACGCTTTATGTCTTGGAAGTAGAACCGGCAGCCTATGCAGCGCTGGCTGCCAATGAAGCAGAAAAAGGTGCATCGATTAACATCCTAGAGGTTCAGGCTGTCGGTAGTTTCGGACGGCTGTACCTCGGCGGCGCAGAACGAGATATTATCGCAGGTTCTCAGGCAGCAATTGCGGCGGTGGAAAGCGTATCTGGTCGCGAAAATCCAGCAGTTTTTGGTCGCAAGGAATAGGGGTTATAGGAGATGCAATTATGGCAAACACACAGCATTTAGCGCTGTTAAAAAAAGGTGCAGTTACTTGGATTGAATGGAGAAATCTCAACCCAAACCTCGAACCGGATCTGAGCGAAGCTAACCTCGCTGAAGCAAATCTTAGAGGTGCGTATCTTGGGAGGTCAAACCTGTTTAAAACAGACTTGTTTAAGGCTAAATTAATTACAGCAAACCTCGCTGAATCTAATCTCAGTTTAGCAAATCTTGCAGGAGCACAACTCCTCAATACTAAATTAGTTAAAGCGAATTTAACGGGAGCAAATCTCCGAGCGGCCGACCTCCGGGGGGCAGATTTGAGCGGTGCTAATCTAATTGGGGCGGACATCAGTGCTGCGAATCTCCAACAAACCGATTTAGGAGATGCGAATTTAATCGGGGCGGCAATGTTTCGAGTTAATGCGATCGGCGCGAACCTCAATCATGCTAATCTCAGTCAAGCCAATCTCAATCAAGCCGAATTGATTGAAGCACATTTTTACGCAGCCAATTTCTCTAAAGCCAATCTCGGGGAAGCTCATTTGACTGGAGCATATCTTTTCCGAGCAAATCTCAGTTTTGCCGACTTGAGCGCTGCCGATTTAAGGTGGGCAAATCTCGGCAAAGCTGACTTGAGAGGGGCGAATTTGACAGGGGCAAATCTCAGAGGAGCAAATTTGGCGGGAGCTAATCTCGACGGCGCTCATTTGAAAGAAACAATCATGCCTGACGGCAGCATTCTTTCATCATCCTAAGTTTGATCGTTCTGACTTTAGTCCTTTCTGTGACTTTGAGTAAATCAGGACTAAAGTCCGAACCATCAAACCAATTTTCTCATCGGTAATTAATTTCCACGAACCGGTGAGACATTGTACAGTCCTCTAACCGGGCCTGGTGCTGCCTGTGGCTCTTGCTCCTGCCTGGGTACAAATGGCTCTTGAACTCCAGCAGGGGAAATTGGGAAACAGCCGCTCGGTTGAGATGCTATCTGGCAAGCTGGAGGCAATGCCATAATTGAGGCATCAAAGGGATTGGTGGCATCCGGGACGCGGAGAATCGGATCGCTGGAAACCTGCCGCTGCATGACTCGTCGGTACATCCCGCTGACGCGGCTGGCATCCCGCTCCATTTCTTTTTCGGGAAAGGCAACGACGCCGCTGGGCGCACCGATACCTAAATAGTCGCCCAAGTATCCTTGCAAGCTGACGTTGTGGTAAAAGTCTCCTGAAGCTTCAAAGAATTGTCTGTTGAAGTCGTCGCCAATCGGGTGAAATCGAGCTGGTTCTGCTTGGGCTGCTGTGACGGATGTGAGTGCGACAGATGTCACAGCCAGAATCAACGCACTGCTGATGCTTTTTAACTTTTGACTCATATATTTCAGCTTCTAGATTAATTACGGTTCCAATATAAACTGATTATCGGCGGATTATTAGTGTTTTCTACAAGGTGTAACTTATGGATGCTGCTGATTTAACGGTGTTGCGCGATCGACTTTTGGATTTGTTGTGCGAGTTTGCCTATCGCGAAGGCGATTTTGTGCTGTCTTCGGGGCAGAAAAGTTCTTATTATATCAACTGCAAACCGGTGACTTTGCACGCTGAAGGTGCTTTGGCGACGGGGCGCTTACTCTTCTCGATGCTACCTCCTCAGGTGCAGGCTGTGGGCGGTTTGACGTTGGGTGCTGACCCGATTGTCACTGCTGTCAGCGTGGTTTCGGCTCTCGAAGGTGCATCGATTCCGGCGCTAATTGTCCGCAAAGAGACCAAGGGACACGGGACAATGGCTTATATTGAGGGGCCGCTGTTGGCTGAGGGGACGAATGTGGCGGTGTTGGAAGATGTTGTAACGACGGGTAAGTCGGCGATGCAGGCGGTGGAGAGGCTGCGGGGAGCCGGTTATATTGTCGATCGAGTGTTGTCGCTCATAGACAGAGAGCAAGGTGGAGCCGAGTTGTATCGCGAGCAGGGATTGGATTTTCAGGCTGTTTTTACGATCGCCGATCTCAAACAATGGCTCAATAGCAAGCAATAGGAATCTAAATTTATTGTATGCCGAGTTGGGTTGGGCGATCGGCTCTCGCCATCACGATCGCGAAATTTCATCAATTATTAGTAAGGTGCGCAATGCGCACCCTACCAATTAGTAGTAAAGCGGGGTGCATCTCAATGCAAGCGAATATATCCGTATGGGCTATAGCATGACCGCACAAAATAGGAGATTATAACTAATAACTTATATGCGGTCATGCGAGAGCCCTCTTCCA
>NZ_JAUBOJ010000429.1:0-5867 GCF_036700185.1 Microcoleus sp. BM001215392
AATAACCAATAACCAATAACCAATAACCAATAACCAATAACTAATAACTAATAACAACTGTCAACTGTCAACTGTCAACTGTCAACTGTCAACTGACTGTCAACTGTCAACTGACAACTGACAACTGACAACTGACAACTGACTGTCAACTGTCCCTTAAGACGTGCTAGAACAGGTATGGTCTTCATCGGTCAATTCCATGGCTGCAATTACTCTCGATCGCAATCCCTGTGTCCTGCTAGTAGAAACAGACGAAGTTCTCGCCGGACACTTGAGCATAGACTTAAAATCCTCCGGCTACGAACCGGTAATAGCTTCTAATACCGCCACAGGCCAACATTTAGCCCGTGAATTGCAGCCAGCTTTGATTGTAATCGATCGCATACTTGGCCCTGAATCGGGACTGACGCTGTGTTCTCACCTCAGAAGTAGCGGCAATCGGGCACCGGTACTATTATTGATCGGTCGCGATACAGTGGACGATCGCGTAGCTTGTTTGGAAGCCGGGGCGGACGATTATTTTCTCAAACCTTACCGTAGTGAGGACTTTTTGCAGTTGGTGCGCTTGTATTTGCAGCCGGATAACACCAGCAGCGAACAGTTGAGGTTTGGCGATTTAGTTTTGGATTTGGCCTCTAGGCGCGCCCTGCGCAACGGACGGGCGATCGACCTGACGATGAAGGAATTTGAGCTGCTAAAGTATTTAATGGAACATCCCCGCGATGTTTTGACTCGCGAACAAATTCTAGAAAATGTTTGGGGTTACGACTTTTTGGGTGAGTCGAATGTGATTGAGGTTTACATCCGCTATCTGCGCCTCAAAATTGAAGATGAAGGCGAAAAGCGCTTGATTCAGACTGTACGCGGTGTTGGTTACGTGATGCGGGAAGCTTGAAGAAGTCCGTTGACAGTTGACAGTTGTCAGTTGACAGTTGTCAGTTGTCAGTTGTCAGTTGTCAGTTGACATTCGTTAAAAATTCCCATTCCCAATTCCCCATTCCCAGTCTAAAATCTAAAATTTAAAATCTAAAATCTAAAATCATTATGAGTTATTTGGTTAATTTCCTAAGTATTGGGGTAATTCTATTTCTGCTGGGATGTTCGCCGGCTTTACCTGTCGCGAATTCTGGTGTTACTGGTACTTTGGCGGATCAGTCTTCGACGGCTACAACCTCCGGTCAAGTTTTGCCGATTTCTGCTAGAGCTCGGATAGCCGATCGCCCAATCGAACTCGAAGTCGCCAAAACATCGGAACAACAGGCTATGGGTTTAATGTACAGAACTTCTTTAGCCGATGACAGAGGAATGCTGTTTGAGTTTAAACCGGCGCGCTGGGTCAATTTTTGGATGAAAAATTGCCAGATTTCTCTGGATATGATTTTTCTGCGGGATGAAGTCGTGACAGCCATCGCAGCAAAGACTCCTCCTTGTACCGCCGATCCTTGTCCTACCTACGGCCCGGATACGACTGTCGATCGAGTCATCGAACTGCGGGGCGGGCGGGCTGCTGAACTCGGTGTCAAAGTGGGCGATCGGATTGAAATCGAGTTTTTCGAGTAACAATTATCAAATTCCCATGGCTGACGCATCGGAGCTAGAAACCAGGTTTGTTGCCATACTTCTCTCATTAAACGCAAAATCTCCGATAAACCTGGTTATTGACACTATTTTTGACAAATAATCCCACGGGCTGTAAATTTGCCCATCTTTACGCACTAAATCATCCTCTATCTCAAATTTTCCATGCTAAGGGCGTCGTTCTCTCTGTCTATGTCCGGTTGAGTTCGGCTTTAACAAAACCTCAAAAAATTTATAAACTTTACAAAACGTGATAATATCTGTTAAATTATTAATGTAAGATGCAGCACAAAGACCAAAACATTTGCTACGATGTCAATCTCAGTGAAGCTGGGCTTGAGCTTGTTTGCAGAAGCTGTAAATTATTGGTCGCAGGTATGAGAAGAGTCAGCGACTCGTTACCAATCCTGAGAGACGATGCTCGGGCTCCAGGGCCCCTGCGATGAAAAGAAATTCTCTGGAACTTCTGGCGCTCAACCTAAATCTACTAAACCTATCTCAAGTATGATGCTGCAATCAAAATTAGTTGGCAAACTTAACTTTAGGTAGCAAGTTCGGGTTCGATACGAAATATCTGACCGAGATTGCAGAAGTAGATTTGCGGATTCTGCATTTTCGCAGATGAAGTTAAGCTCTGAACACTAACGCAATTAGTTTTAGGTCGCAGAATTTCTTCAGATTTGCGTTGCAAAATACCGAGGTATTCAGTTTAAGCTCGATCGCCATCGCAAGTCGATCGCGCAGACAGCAGCAAAAGTCCAAAACCTTTCACTTCTTGGGAAAGGTTGGCTTTAGAGTCGCACTCAGCAGTAAATTTTGCATTTTCCACAACCGCTAATACTGTTAAAACAGCTATCACCGGTTAAAAGACAGATTTAAAACTGGCTTATTACTAATCAAAAACATCAGGTTCACATCTGAAAATGGTGTCCTATACATGGAGACAAAATCACATGGCACCCGCAACATACACTAGATTAATTCGATTTTTACAAGAAGATTTGGCGATTTCTCCCGCGTCAATTGCTGTCGCCGAACGCGGTGGCGACAAACAGCGGCAGCGTGACAAAGACCCGAATTCCTTGCCGATGGTTCTGTGGCAATACGGTTTAGTCACTCTCGAACAGTTGGATAAAATCTTTGATTGGTTGTCCCAAGCATATTAAAAGGATTTTAGATTTGAGTTCAAATCCAAAATCCTTTAATAACTAAGATTAAGAACCAGCTAACTCTTTCGCAGCAGCGGCGATACCGGCACCAGGAGTGCAGCCTTCATGGCCCAATTCTTGCAGTACGACTTCGAGGGCAGAAATTGCTGCTAGAATATCGCGATCGCACACAAAGCCCAAATGACCGATACGGAAGATTTTACCTTTTAAATGGTCTTGTCCGTCTGCCAGAGCAATATCAAACTTCTTTCTCATCAAAGTTCGCACTTTTTGAGCATCTACAGACGCGGGCGGCATGACGGAGGTAATGGCAGGACTGGCTGCACCATCAGCAGCAAATAATGGCAAACCCAAAGCTTTTACAGCGGCGCGAGTAGTTGTCATCAACCGTCTGTGTCGCGCGAAAACATTTTCCAACCCTTCAGCTTTCATCATCTGCAACGATGCTTGCAGGGCAAAAAACATATTGACCGGTGGAGTAAAAGGAGTCGTATTTTTGGCAGCGTCTTTGCTATATTTGCCCAAATCTAAATAATAGCGGGGCAGTGTCGCAGTTTTGTAAGCTTTCCAAGCCTTAGGACTAACGGCGACAAAACCCAAACCAGGGGGAATCATGTAAGCTTTCTGAGAACCAGAAGCAATCACATCTAGTCCCCAAGCTTCCATGGGTACGCTGACAGCACCTAAACTGGTGACAGCATCAACCATAATTAAAGCTTCGCCGTGGGCTTTCACGTGGCGGTTGATGGTTTCGAGGTCATTCAAGACACCGGTAGAGGTTTCTGAGTGAGTGACGATGACTGCTTTGATTTGCTTCTCGGTATCTGCTTCGAGTTTTTCGCGGAAGTCTTCGGGGTTCAAAGGTTGACCCCACTCAGCTTTAATAATTTCGGCATTTAAACCGTAAGCGACTGCAACTTCAGCCCAGCGTTCGCCAAATTTGCCGTTTGTACCGACTAAAACTCGATCGCCCGCACTCAAGAAATTAATTATCCCAGCTTCCATCGCGCCGGTACCGGAAACTGTCAAACTCAGTACGTCGCCACTGGTTTGGTGCAGCCATTTCAGATTTTCGGTACATTCGGCAAAAATCGCGTCAAATTCCTTGCTGCGGTGGCCCATCGGGTGTTTTGCCATCGCCAGCAAAGCTGCTTCCGGTACCGGTGTCGGGCCGGGAATCATCAGCATTAACTTGTTGTCCATTATTTCGTCCTAACTTTTTCGATGGGAGTTCTACAGATTGACACTCAAGGCGCGTGAACGCACGGAGATTCTTGGCTCACCGAGATCACTTAACCTAGATTCCTTGCGTTGTCTAAGCCAGAGGTGAGACTCTCCCCAAGCGTTACTTCGGGTATGCCCTACCCTAGTTGCCTTGCTGCAAGTCCTGTTTAGCTTGAAACAAATATGCTTCAAAAACTGATTCGTCTAGTTCCTGTGAATCTTTTGCCTGCTGCCAGGAGGAAGCTAGAACAATGCAGCAGAACCGCATAGATTCAATTGTCTCTTGTTCAGCGCTTCGTCTTTCGACAGCAAGGTTTTTTAAGTGGTTGATTACCTTTACCACTGGTACAATTCTACCAAAAGCCGTCGTACAACGACGGGGTTTTAGACCCAAATTTTCGATAAATCAAATACGAGCGGTTGTTACTCTAAGTTTTTTAATTTTTAACACCGCTATGGTTAGTTTCATTTAAAGACCAGCGGTGTTCTACCGCTAAGTTCGATCGCTCGCAGCTTTGTTCTAATTGCTTTTGAATGGCTAGGGCTTTGCGCAGGGTAATAATAAGTTGGTGAACTTGTTGCTGCTGGGGCGACTGTGGACTGACAGCAAACATCGTTTTGCGTTCTAACAATTGAAGTAACAATTCATAATGAATGTACGAAGGAAGGGGAATTGGCTCCATGAAAGCTAACATACCTCAGCGAACCGATACCCCATTGCAAGTGCATGGGGCATCACAGGTGAACATTAGATGCCCGACTTTTTATGTTTGTTCTAACCGTACAAAAACCCCTGCTTTGCCGATCGAATATTCGGGGCTGGGTGCGTTGGTAACGCTAAATTTTGCGATCGACTGGCGAGAGCGAATAGATTTAATTGCTTTCTGGCAAAATATTTCTACGCAATATGCCTTTGAGTGCTATTTTTTTGGCAGTTAGGCGCTTGAGTCGATGCAGGCTCGAATTTCTGATTATTTACCTACTCAATCATTTTTTATCAGAATTCGGGGGTGTTTGTCAAGCAGTCTCGCCTTTGGTGATGTGCGGATGCAACTGGGCAAGGGAGGCTAAAGCAGCACCCGGATCGAGTTGCTTGACTAGGGATTCGCCGATGAGGACGGCTTGGGCTCCGGCGCTGGCAACTTGGGTGAGGTCGTCGGCTGTGTGGATTCCTGACTCGCTGACGGTGAGGATGCTTTTTTGTTGAATTTCCGTTTGGCGCGAGGCTAATAGTTGGCTAGTGGTTTCGAGACTGACGGAAAAGTCTTCTAGGTTGCGGTTGTTGATGCCGATCAGGTTGACTCCTTCTAGGGTTAATACTCGATCGAGTTCTTCTTGAGTGTGAACTTCTATTAAGGCCGTCATGCCCAAAGTCTTGACAATTTTCACAAAGTATTGTAAGTCTTTGTCAGATAAGATAGCTGCAATTAACAATACAGCATCGGCCCCGGTAATCCGGGCGAGATAGATTTGGTAAGGATAGATAATAAACTCTTTGCAAAGTAGGGGCAAATCGACGGCGGCACGGATTTTTGAGAGGTTGTCGAAACTGCCTTGAAAGAACTTTTCATCGGTGAGTACGGAGATGCAAGTGGCGCCGTTTTGTTGGTAGGATTTGGCGATCGCCACGGGGTCGAAATCTTCACGAATTACGCCTTTGCTGGGGGAAGCTTTTTTGACTTCGGCGATGATTGCTGGTGTGGTTTTACCGTTTTTGAGTGCGCCGAGGAAGTCGCGGATCGGGGGTGCAAAGGGGAGTCTTTTGTGAAGTTCGGCTAAGGGCGTGCGATCGCGCTTTTGAGCTACTTCAACCTCTTTTTGCCAGACAATTTCTTCGAGGATGTGCCGGGGTTCGGCGTCGGGTACGGCGATTTTGTAGCTGAGGTAGAGTACGGA
>NZ_JAUBOJ010000430.1:0-5838 GCF_036700185.1 Microcoleus sp. BM001215392
ATGTTTGTAGGGGCGAAGCATGACCGCAGTCAATATGGGATTATAACTAATAACTGATATGCGGTCATGCTTCGCCCGGCTTCAAAAACCAGATGCACCCCATTCGGACTCGATATGAGTAAGACGAGTTGCGAGGAGAAATAGATGCTTTTGTATCGGTTTCTTAACAATTGACTACGGCAAATGACGGGTTGAATCTGGATTTGAGATATGGCAAGCTTGAAAAACAGTTGACTGTTGGCAGTTGACAGTTGGCAGTTAACAGTTGACAGTTGAGATCGTGTCCGGTCGATTACCATCACAAAAACGGTTTGTAGCGCGGACTTGAGTCCGCTCTCAAGCTGCGGACTCAAGTCCGCACTACAAACGAATCTTACTGCGGTGAAATGACACTACGAATGTAACAACAAGTCCTAAGTTCAAGTTGGAAGTTGAAATACTTAAAATATGACTAAACTGCCGCAAAAGCGCAAGCGCCGAGGCGTGATTCTTTCAGATTGGGGTTTGCAGCGTCTCCAGAATACTCAGGAACAATTAGCCATTGCTGAAAATGGTGGTTATGCTTACACATTAGAGCGATTGAGTGATTTGACAGGGCTCAGTGCTCGATCGATCGGACGGCTGCGAAGTGGCAAAGCAGCAGTCGATCGCCAAACCTTAGAAGAGCTATTTCGCGCCTTTAACCTCACTATAACTGAGCAAGACTACATCCAGCCAGAACCCGAAGCCCCACAACGAGAACCCGTAAAGTCGATCGCCCAAAATTGGGGAGAAGCCATAGATGTTTCCCGCTTTTACGGGCGCACCGCAGAACTTACCACCCTCACCCAATGGATTCTACAAGATAATTGTCGGTTGGTGGGTATTTTTGGGATTGGTGGCATTGGCAAAACGGCTTTATCTGTCAAGCTGGCAGAACAGCTACAAAACCAATTTACCTACGTCATTTGGCGAAGCCTCCGCAATGCTCCGCCACCGTCCGTTTTCTTAGCAGAATTAGTCTCATTTCTCTCAGGACAACAGGATACAAAAGCAGAAATTAGCAGCTTGATTCAATGTCTGCGGAATCATCGCTGTCTGATGGTTATAGACAATACCGAAAGCTTGTCACAACCAGGGGATCGGAGCGGACTATATCGTCCCGGTTATGAAGCTTACGACGAAATGCTGCGCGCGGTGGCCGAGACTCGCCATCAAAGCTGTTTGGTGTTAACCAGCCGGGAAAAATGCTCTCAATTCGCTCAATTGGAAGCGGGCGATTTGGCTGTACAGAGCTTGTCCCTAGGCGGTTCTCCAGAAGCCTCCGCAGCGTTGATTGAGGTGACGGGATTAACTGGATCGGACAGTCAAAAACACCAGTTGTGCGATCGCTATCGATGCAATCCCCTGGCATTAAAAATCGTTGCCACTACCATTCGAGATTTGTTCAGCGGCAATATTGCTCTGTTCCTAGAACAAAACGTTACTGTATTTGGTGATGTTTCAGATTTGATTCAACAACAATGCAGTCGTCTTTCAATCTTAGAGAATCAAGTAATGTGCTGGTTGGCGATCGATCGCGAATGGGTTTCCTTTGCCAAACTTCGAGAAGATTTGAATGCTGGCGTATCCCAAACGCAGTTGATGCAAGCCCTGCAAAATTTGAAATGGCGATCGTTGATTGAAACTAACGCGGGTCAGTTTACATTACAACCTGTGGTGATGGAATATGTCACGCAGACGCTGAACGATCGCATTTGTGATGAAATTGCAGACAGCTTATAGGTTCACTCTCGTAGGGTGCGTCGCCACTAATAACCCTCGCTACTTTCTTTTGATTTTCTCTTCGACGCACCCTACAACTAGCAACCTTGTGTGCTCACCCATCGACTTGATGCGGTGTGCAACGGGATTGTTCTACAGCGATGCGACGATCCCAGAATTTACCAGTAAATTTTGTTCCACCTGTATTCAGACATCTATTACGCTGATTCGCCCGTGCAGAGCGACTGCACAGCCATTTGTCTGTATTCATCCAAACCCGACTTTAGCGCAAATTCTGCAATTTCAAGAGCAAAAGTAGCGTTTAGTTCGATCGCATGGTCTGCCATCCTCGACCACGTGCGCCCACCTGCTTCTGCATATGCCGAAATCAATTTATTGAGCGCGTCTAGACCAAACGTGCGGTAATGAGCAACAAAATCTCTCGCTGGATCGGCGACAGATGCCTCAGTCCAGTCGATAAATCCGGTTACTTGTGCTTGTTCATTAATCAGGATGTGACCAGCGTGTAAATCACCATGAGTTAAAACCGTTTCTCGCATCCAAACTTCATCATTATCAAGCCAGGACTGCCAGCGTTCCCATAGCGTCTGACCAACACCAAATTCGCTCTTAACGGCATCCATTCTATGTTTCATCTCAACACGGACTTCTTCGGCAGTCTTCACAGGAAGCCCCACTTCTCGTGCTTTCTCAACGCCAACTTGATGTAACGAAACGATTCCCCTCGCCAACGACTCATGAAATCGATCGGGTACGTTAGCTAGGTCAATCTCCCACACATAGGCTTTTGCTTCCGGATCGATCGTGCCTGCTGGCACACCGTTTAATGCCCGATAAGCAATCAGTTCATTGGTGCAAATCGTCCAGCGTGGCACCTCTACGCTCAGAAGCGGAGCAATCAGTTCCAGCGTTCGTTTTTCCCGATCTACTGATGGCAGAACATCCTCCCGCCGAGGAAGACGTAGAATCCAGCGTGTTCCATCTACGTCCGTTACTAACACTACTTGAAAATCAAGACCCGATTCATTGAATTTAATGGAACTTTCCTCGATCGCCAAACCGTTATTATGAGACAACTCCAGCACTTCTTGTCTGGATTTTACATTTTTAATCATGTCACTTGCTACATAACAGAATGCTTGATTATAGCTGTATAATTTATAATTCTACCGCAGTTGCGGTATAATACATTTTTTAAGTGCTACAGACCGCAACTATATTTTAAAACATCAAACGCGGCTATTTATTGGTTCGCCGATCGCCCCTAGGTCGCTATGAATATTACCGGAGTCACGGGCATTACACAAGCTCAGAAAGCCACATTGGAGTTCTTGGGGGCGATCGTGGATAGTTGACAGTTGACCGCTTGACAGTTGACAGTTGACAGTTGAAAGTTGACAGTTGTAGGGGAGAAGCATTCGGACGATTATTTTTGAAATAAATTCAATTAGATTTGCATCCTAATGCTTCGCCCCGATTATTACTACGCAACCGATCCAACCGGACAAAGTGATTCTTTCCGGTCAAGAGTACCATCTTGTTATCGCTACTAGAATCCTTGAACCGAGATGATATTGTTTTGAAGCTGGGCTGGAATTACACCATCAACAAAACCCAATATATCACCAGAATTTTTAACTTTGATGAGAGTTCCTGTCGTTACAATAGGGCCAGGATTGAGTAAACCTGTCAGACCTTGGTCTTTTAAAACTTGTGACCCGTCAAACCCCAATATAATTGTCACATTTGTCAGGTTTTCCAACACTACATCGCTAGCAGTCAAACCCCCTGCTAATCCAATTCGATCGAAACCAACTCTGAAAAGGCTAATCAGATCCGCATTATTGATATCTGTAACTCCGGGTTCTGCTTGCAAGACATACAAGTTGCTGCCGATTTTAGGCCCAGAAATATTGTCATCAAATCCCAATAAAATATCTCGCCCCAAACCCCCAATAAGAGTGTCATACCCATTACCGCTAACTAAGAAATCATTGCCTCTACCGCCCAATAAAATATCGTTTCCCCCAAACCCATAAATCAAATCTGCATCTTGCCCTCCGCTGAGATAGTCATTTCCAGCCTCTCCACCTAGTAAGTCTTTCCCCCTGCCTCCAAATAAGGAATCGTTACCCGAGTTTCCCCTGAGAACGTCTTCTCCTTCATTGCCATACACCAAATTGTTAGCTGCTGAGGTGTTGACTGTATCGTCACCTTCGAGCATCCAGACTCCCAAAGGAAAATTATTGGTATCTGCGATCGATAAAAACACACTTTCGGATGTATTGTCACCAATTAAGCGGCGCGGTTCGGATGGATCTGTTTGTAAAGCCATGATGTCTTACCTGATAAAAAATATCGGTTTTGATGCAGAATTTTTGCGAAAAACCAGGTTTCCGAGCATGATGCAATATGTCAGTACAAATAAACTCAAATTTTTGATTGGAGTTCTGACAAATTTAAACTGTGCTGCGACTTATCAGCACATCAACAAAATAACTCAGCTCCATGAATCATGTCTAGGACAGTTAGCCACTTAAGCTAGCCACTTAAGAAATGCTACGAAACAAAAGATTTTTTAATTTTTAAAGCGCCGATGTTAATTTTTCATTTTCCGCCACACAAATAATCAGAGACCGGGTTTTTTAGCAAAATCCTTGGTTGAAGTCCATAGATTAGGTAACAAACCCGGTTTCTTTTAGTTAGCTAATGCGTCCAGGAATGTCCTAGCAAGGGGGACAAGTCTTAAGGAACAAAGACGATATCCGAATCGGGACGAAATCCACCCGGCACTTTGGCAAATTGCTGATTCTTAAACGACAGCGCACCACTGCTGTTGTTGTATTGGAATTGACTGACTGAAGATACTCCCATTCCACTTACAGAGACTTGGATTTTATCTCCTTCCCAGTAATGAAAGTCTTGGATTAAATCAATACCTTCATAGGCTGGGCTAAAGTTGAAAATGAACCGATCTGCCCCTCCACCTCCATACAGCGTATCGTTCCCAGGTTCGCCATAAAGATTGTCGTTTCCATAGTCACCGTCGAGGTAGTCATTCCCGAAGGAACCAAGCAAGAGGTCGTTGTCATATCCACCATAAAGGCTGTCGTTACCAGTCCAACCATCTAAGGTGTCGTTGCCGGCTTCTCCGTAAAGTCGATCGGCAGAATCGGTACTATTAAATAAACCATTGCTACCGTTGATATAATCATTACCTGCGCCGCCCCAGACGGTATCCGCGCCTTCTTCGCCATAGAGGTAGTCATTATCCTCTTCACCGAAGATCGAGTCATTGCCCGAGTATCCCCACAAGGTATCATTTCCAGGCCCTCCATACATCGTATCGTTGCCCGCCCCGCCAGAGGAGGAGTCGTTACCAGCTAAGGCATAGATAGTATCAGCCCCGTTAGTGCCATCCAAATACGTATCGTTGAATGATGTACCGATAATTGGCTTTGCCATCGGAATTTCTCCTAAAATTTGTAGTTTGTTTGCTTGTTTTCTCTGGTTCTCAAAGTTCAGAACCAATCTGCAAATTGCGAATTAGATTCACAAGCGATCGATTTTGCGATCGCACAGATACAAGCTGCCGCCATAGGTGAGCGTCGCACTAAACACATTGCTGTGAATCTGAGTTAAATGCGAATTAGAACAATCGGAAATCCCGCAATAATTGAAAATTGTTGGGTTAATTTCCTGATTTGTTGAAATCTAACGCTGCACGCTGATATATCAACTTTGTCCTGATTTATGGTGAACGTCTAGGACAGTTAGACAGTTAAGCTAGCCACTTCTTAAGTGTTGCACTAATTACTAAGCTGTTAAGCTTGAAAGCCATGCCCTAAATAGTTTTTGGTTTTTTTGATGATAGTCGTATTTAACGATTCAGTCATTTATGCTGTAATTTCAAAGAATAAAAAATTACTCAATGGGTACGGGTGCATCTCAATGAATGCAAATTTATGAAAAGGGGCTAGACTTTAAAATCCAGTAATCCTAATAAAAAAATGTGGTGCATCTCACTTTTGAGGAGGGCGAAGCATGACCGCATATAAGTTATTAGTTATAATC
>NZ_JAUBOJ010000431.1:0-5832 GCF_036700185.1 Microcoleus sp. BM001215392
AAATTATGGACGAGATTCGTGCCGAACGTACCTCTGACGATGACTCTGAAATCGAGCCCTCATACTACCTGTAGAGGTGATTTATAGGATAGTAAGCTAACATGAATTTATCATTTAAAGATTTAAGGTTTATTATAGAAGCGATTGATCATCAAATCAATGCCTATCAAGAACGTTTGCAAATAATTGAAGATATAGAAAAAAATGAGGATGAGGCTGCGGATCTAGGGAATGATCTTAAATTCTTAGAGCTTCTCCACGCAGATATCGCTAGTTTGATGGGGCGGGCAATAATGCCCGCCTTTTTGATAAAAAAAATAGCTGTCACCAGGTGACAGCTATTTTTTTTTGTTGACTGATATACTCAGAAGGAGCTTAGGTACTCTTACTTTAGGGAACCGCTGTATAAAAAAATTTGAGGTAATGTGTCTATGTCTAATGAAAATAAAGACAATTCTCAGAAACCGAAGCCCAAACTAACTTTGCAAAATCAACGCTTGAGAGAGTTGCAGCAACAATTAGACAAATTGAGTGAGAGTCATGGCAGCCTGCTTGAGCAAAACCAGAGAATAGAGCAAAAACTAGACGATTTAAAGTCTCTGTTAGAAAATCGACCTGATATCATCACAAGTCAGGTCGATGAACCCAGTGATAAGCAATATGAAGATCGGCTAGTGTTTAACCGTCCTCATAGTCGAAAAGTGCTTAGTGATGCGCTGGAAAATGTTCAAGAGCGATTGATTCTGGTATGTCCTTGGCTGACTTCTTGGGCTACTGCTGTAGTGATTGAGAAGTGCGAAGAACTCATAAAGCGAGGTGTTCGGATTGATATTGGTTGGGGTAAATTGGAGGATCTGGCTAGAGATCAAATAGATACATTTTGGTATGGAGCATTGCCCAGATTGCGTGACCTCCAAAATAAACATCCTGGGTACCTCAATTTGAAGGAATTGGGTACCCATGAAAAGTTTTTGGTGTGTGATAACAACTTTGCCATGCTGGGAAGTCATAACTTTCTCACCTCTAAGGAAAGTAGCCCAGAGTTTGAAGTGGGAATTTTGATCAAAGACACCAACACCATCCAAAAATTAATCAATCGTTTTGATGAATCTACTTTCGATAAGAGTGCTGCTCGTGATTACTTAAGTCATGAAGGTGACACCTATGACTGTGAAGAGCAACCAATAGAAAGTGAGGTTTTGAAAAAAATTATTGAGAATGCTCAGAAAAGGGTGGCTGAGAACGAGCAGAAAACTGTGGTTAAGCTTCCTCCTCCACAAACACCACCGGTCACTATTCTGAGAGAAGAGCCTATTGTGTTGCTAACTAAGTCTGAAAAAAGCGCTGATTTTACTACTAATAATTCAACTCCGCATCCTCCTAAATTAAATTCAAATCGGAGAACTAGAAAGAGAACTATACAGTCAGAAGTAGGCAATGATTTGGGGGTAACATCTACAGCAAGTACAAGTAGTGATAAAAAGCCAGATTTTCCTGTTTCTAATAAACCAAAAGAAGAGGCTGTAAAACCCCCGATAATTACGCCAAGTGGCAGACTGGGTGAAATTATAGTTCAACTGAATTGGAGTCAAGGAACTGGTAGCAAAACTGCCATTGATCTTGATCTGGGTTGCTTGTATGAGCTAAAAGATGGACAAAAGTCCCTTCTACAAGCCCTGGGCAAATCGTTTGGTAATTTCTCTACAACTCCGTATATTCATCTGGGTGAAGATGACCGTAAGGGTGATAAAGGTGAGACTTTATGGATAAATGGCAACAAGGTTGCTGAAGTTAAGCGGATTCTAGTTTACGCTTATATCTATAAGGGCATAGCTAAATGGTCTGAGGCTAATGGTGTTGTCAAAATCAAATTGCCAGAGGTAATTGAGCAGGCAGATATCGAAGTGAAATTGGATGATCATAGAGATGGTATAAATGTACGTGCCATTGCCTTGTTTGAGAATGTTGATGACAAGACTTTTAAAGTTACCAAGATTGAGAAATATTTTAGAGGCCAGTCTGAGATGGATAAAGATTTTAAGTGGGGCTTAGACTGGGTTGACGGCTCTAAGGAAGGTGAGAAGTGGAGATGTTAGATTTTAGATTTTAGATTATACTCGTTACCAGGCTCTGCCTGGTAACGCAGATCCGGAGGCTCTGCCTCCATTGTCGCAGGCGAGGCAGAGCCTCTGGACATCGGTTCCCAGGCAGAACCTGGGAACCAGTTAACCAGTTATTGAAACTGATTTAGGATTGCTATATTACCTTTCAATAACCACCCCCACCTGCCATGAAACTTTACCACACTCCCATTTCCACCAACTCCCGCCGCGTGTGGGTCGCCCTTTTAGAAAAAAACCTCGACTTTGAATTGGTAGAAATCCACTTGGACGGCGATCACTTGGCACCTGAATTTGTCGCCATGAATCCTTTTCATCGCATCCCTGTTTTGGTCGATGGTGACTTCACTGTTGTCGAGTCTCTGGCAATTCTTGACTATCTAGAAACAAAGTATCCTGAACCGGCAATGCTGCCGAAAGATCCGAAAGATTTGGCAATTGTGAAAATGGTGGAATTGGTCACGGTGAATGAACTTGGACCCGCACTTTATCCCCTCAGCAGTGAAAGAATGGGTTGGGGAATTCCTGAACCTCAAGCAATAGAAAAGGCTAAGGAAAAAGTCGATACTGTGTTGACATTCTTTGAGGGTTTGTTGGACGATCGCCCTTTTTTCGCTAGCAACACTGTAACATATGCCGAGTGCGTTGCCGGTACCGTCGTTCCTTTGCTCTCCTGGGTTGATGTGTCCATAGATGGTTATCCCAAAATTCAAGCTTGGTGCGATCGGCTAATGTCGCGTCCCTCATTCCAGCAAACTCAATTCACGCAAGCAGATTTGGCGGCTTTCGCAGTTCGGAGACAAAAATTTCTCGCACAAACTGAAGCCAAATGAACAAATCAATTGTCAAGGAATCGCTCTTTTTTCTAGCTGTGTTCGCCTGCATCCAAATTCCGATCGCAGCAATGGCGCAGCCTGCGAGTCGATCGAACTACGAATCAATTAACGTTAAACAGTTTTTGGGCGATCGCAAAATTACCGTCTCCAACCCCAAAGATATCGCAGCCAAACTCTTTAGCCGTGACCAAGAATCTGAAGGCAGAAAAAGCGATGGAATTTCGGTTGAATATCCCACGCGAGAAACCGCAGCAATCGTGCATACTGTCGTCGGTTTAGCTGACGATTCTGTGGCCGGAATGCGGCACCGCATCGAACTCGCGTTCAGGCAAAATAAGTGGGAAATTCTGTGGATTGGCCGACAATCTAAGTGTCAGCCCAATCGCGGACATCAAAATTGGGCGGCCGGCAGTTGTAAGTAGAAAGACCGAACTTAAGGAACTCTAGAAACAGAATACGGGGAATTAATGATTCACTTGTTTCGGGACTTGATGAAAGATGCAATTCGACAGCGAGGTTGTTTGGGGTCGATCGGAGTTTGGTGGCGAGTCGCGGCTGAATTGCCCGCTACAGCGTGGGAGCAGCACTTGCTCGATCGCGAATCCCGGATCGCGATCGTGGGAGCAATCTAAAATCTCAAATCTAAAATAGAAGTTCGATCGCCCTTTTAGTTAAAAAGAGCGATCGAACTTCTATTTTCCTATTTGCACATGATCAAGTTTCCAGCCGAGATGAATCCGGGTACAGGGGCTGAAATTTCAACCCAATTGCGGTTTTCTCCATTCTTGTCTTTCACTAGCTGGAAATTCGGCACTAGGGTTACTTGACCGTTAGCGGGTACGCCACCTTTAACCGCAGCAGTCTTTGAAGGCTCCGCACGAATAGCCAGACCTTTCGGGGCTACGCGAGGTTCTACTTGGCGGCACAGACTTACCGGGCCCGTTGCGGGTGCGGGTGCTGGTGCTGGTGCTGGTGCGGGTGCGGGTGCGGGTGTCGCAGCGGGTGCGGGTGCGGGTGTCGCAGCAGGTGCGGGTGCAGGTGCAGGTGCAGGTGCGGGTGCGGGTGCTGGAGCTTGACTAATTGCGCAGGAACCTAAATTACTTTCGTCGTTGGGATATCCGCTAGCCACATACCCTTTGACGGGAGCGCTAATTTGAATCCAGAGGCGGCCGTCGGAGGCTTTAACAGAAGTAGCGCCTTGGAACAGCGTTACTTGAGTATTCATTGCTACCCCGCCAACTCTCGCGGATTTGGGGTCTGGGTTCTGGCGAACCGTCAAACCTTCTTTGGGAGTGACTTTGCGGCAAAGGGTGTCAGCTTGGGCTATTTGAAAGGTGGCGCTATTTTCAAAGGAAATATTTTCTGCATCCTGACTGGTGGTGGATGCTGCTGGGGTGCTAACACCAGCAGCCGTCGCCTGCAAACTTCCGGCTACGATCGCGATCGCGCCGAGCAATGCAGCGGGTTTGTTCCAACAATTCAAGTTTTTCATCCGTTCAACTCCTCAATCTAATCAAAACCATTATCTTTATTGCAGGTCAATATAGCAAAGAAAGCGATTTGTCTTCCATAAAAAATCTTTTGATAACACAATACTGCGTGTAAGTCAACTTTTATTGATAAAAATTAAAATTTTAGATATTTAAGTGAGGACAAATTAAGCTGCTGCACCTGTAAATTGTTCGTTATCGTCAAGCGCTTAAGCCGAAACTGGGAGAGTCAAGACTCAAGAGTCGAGAGTTTCAATGCGTCAGAGGCGATCGCACCTTAGTTAAAATTACCGCAAAGAGTGCAAATCACACTTCATTAATCGAAGTCCCCCAATCGCCGTTGTGGAGTCAACTGTTGAATCGCTAATCACCAAATAGCATGGGTTTGAAGCCCTTACTCAGGTCGGCAGATTGTGATAAGAACGGAGTTTAAATCTCTGTTTTTATCACTTCGCACTCATCTGTCAACTGTCAACTGTCAACTGTCAACTGTCAACTGTTTAAAAAGCTAAAATAGAGTGTTGAGTCTCCAAAATCATTGCTGTGGAGTTAAATCTCAAAGCTCAAATCTCAAACTTGTCCCGCGAGCGAAGTCGAAGAATCTAAAATCTAAAATCTAAAATCGAGTGACTTTCCTTACTTCAATCTATCAAAAGACGGATTTTTTCTAAGAAATCGCCGCTGGATAACCTCTATCTGGAGAATGGTTTAGCCGATCGCCCAAATCGAGTAGAAATAGGATGTAATCTCTCATTTTGTATTCTATGAAACTGAATTATATTACCAAACGTCTTTCGACTGTCGGGCGCTATCTGGCTGTAACTGTGCTTTGCGTGTCAGCGATGGCATTTGTGTGGCAGGGTGGGTTTTTCTCGAACACCGCAGCAATGGCCTCTGGTGCTGTAAACTCGATCGCAGCAGCAGATTTGGGAGATAAGGTTCAAGACAAAGCCAGCACAGATGCCGGAAGAGCCAAGAACTTCATCCGAGATACAGAACAGAAAGTTAAGGAAACAGCCAAGACAAATGCTGCTAAAGTCGATCGAGCATCAGAAGATGGTAGTGTAGTGGAGCGCAAAGCCAAGAAAGATGCAGCTACAATCGAGAAAAGAGCAGAAGAAGATTCAGCTCGCACTCAAAAAGCAGTAGATAACACCAAGAATGCTGTAGAGCGGACTGTTGACAGCATCAAAGGTGCTTTTAGCAAGTAAAAAATAAATCATACCAAACAGGTTAGTAGTAAGGACTAAAGTCCTGCTTTTTCGAGGACTAAAGTCCTCACTACAAACCAGCAATACAGGTTAGTAGTAAGGACTTTAGTCCTGATTTTCCGAGGACTAAAGTCCTCACTACAAACCAGCAATACAGGTTAGTAGTAAGGACTTT
>NZ_JAUBOJ010000432.1:0-5822 GCF_036700185.1 Microcoleus sp. BM001215392
AGACGCCCGTGCCACATTTAAATTTCCTTAAAAAAGCTCGTTTGTAGTAAGGACTAATGTCCTTAATTGCGAAGCATTGCGAGCTCCGCGCGGCAACCTCTCAAATCGAATGACGGTCAATAAATTTTATTTCTGGGAGTAAAAAAGATGGCATACAGCGATTTCAGCCTTGCTAGAGTTAAAAACGATTTTGGATTAACTTTGGATGAAACCCGCGATTTATTTGCCGCTACAGCCCCTGTTGTACCGTCGGAAATCTTAACAACTACTTTAAACGATTATGTACCTCTAGCAATTGCTATTTCCACAGAAAAGGCTCGATCGGAATTTTTAATAGCTCCGATTTTGGCAGAAGTTAGGCGGCTGTTAAACAAGCGAGTTTCGCTATTTTCCGGTAAGGATTTTACTGTAGATCCAGCCAGGGGATTGCAAGGATTTTGCGATTATTTGATTAGCGGTTCTCAGGAACAATTGTTTATCAGTGCTCCTGTGGTGACAATCTTTGAAGCGAAAAAAGAAGATATTATTGGCGGGTTGGGGCAATGCGCGGCGGCTATGGTGGCTGCTCAATGTTTTAATCAAAATCAAGGTACTGAGGTCGATCGCCTTTATGGTGCTGTGACGACTGGTACTAACTGGAAGTTCTTGATTTTAGAGGAAACTATTCTCTTTATCGATCCGGTCGAATACTATATTAAAGAGGTTGATAAAATTTTGGGAATTTTGCTCCAACCATTTTCCCAAAATGTGAGTTAATGTCTATACGAAGTTTTAATTAAAATTATGACCGATCGCAAATTGCTAGTTGTCGCTACCAGCAATCCTGGCAAAGTTAAGGAAATGCAGGTTTATCTTCAGGATTTGGGGTGGGAGTTGCAGCTTAAACCGGCAGAGTTGGAAATAGACGAGACTGGGGAGACTTTTATCGCGAATGCTTGTTTGAAAGCTTCGGAAATTGCCAAAGCGATTGGTGAATGGTCGATCGCCGATGATTCTGGTTTAATGGTAGATGCACTCGACGGTCAACCTGGGATTTACTCGGCGCGCTACGGAAAAACCGATGCTGACAGGATATCTCGGCTGCTTAAAGAATTGGGAACCGAACCAAACCGGGGAGCACAATTTGTGTGCGCGATCGCCCTGGCCCGTCCTGACGGTACAATTGCCCTGCAAGTAGAAGGAATTTGTCGCGGTGAAATCCTGCACAGTCCTCGCGGTACGGGAGGTTTCGGGTATGACCCGATTTTCTACGTGCCCCAACAGCAGCAGACTTTTGCGGAAATGACACCGGAAATTAAGCGATCGCACTCCCACCGCGGCCGAGCATTCCAGGCTCTTTTACCGCAAATGGAGTCATTAGTCATTAGTCATTAGTCATTGGTTATTTGTGATTAGTGATTAGTACCAATTATCCATGCCCAATGCCCCATGCCCAATGCCCAATGCCCCATTCCCCAGTATCCTAGATTGCTTCCTGGTTCTTTTCCCCAGTCCGAATGCGGATAATTTGTTCTACAGGAGAGATGAAAATCTTGCCGTCGCCAATCTCGCCCGTGCGGGAAGCAGCGATAATTTTATCAACCACCATGTCAACCTGATCGTTTTCGACAACAATCTCGACCTTGAGCTTTTGCAAGAACTCAACAGTGTACTCAGAACCGCGATAGCGTTCTGTCATGCCCTTCTGACGGCCAAAACCTCTAACTTCAGAAACAGTCATCCCCACAATCCCAGCATTGACGAGTGCGATTTTCACTTCGTCAAGTTTAAACGGGCGAATAATAGCTTCAACCTTTTTCAAGTTTCTCACTCCTAACATTACTACTTTCGTTATATTACTTAATCGGCGCGACATCTTTTAAGATCGCTGCCAATAGCAAGTATTTTGTAAAATATACTACCTTATGTTGTACTCGCGATCGAAGGCACGGCAACCTTTAACAATGTTCTGGGATTTTCCGGGGTGCGGGATCTCGGGGATAGACCGATCGCGCTAGAGTGAAAAAGACCCAAGCCCTCCGTCGCCGATCTGCTAAAACAGAAAAAGAACACAGGAGACAGGATTTTTCGCCGGTTTCCGCTTTGCACTCCTTCAGATTTGCACGTATTGCTGAAAACTATAATTGCCAGAAGCGGTCAGTTAAACTATTCCTATGCACCCAGCTAGCCCTCCCCCTGACCGCAGCGGGCTTGATGCCCTACTGAGAAATCGCCCCTTCCTCACCTTGTGGACTGGCCAGTTGTTGGCCCAAGTGGCGGATAAAATCTTTTACGTATTGCTGATTATTCTGCTGAAAACAGGCGACTACCGACCCTGGCCGGTTTCTTGGCAACATTCGGACAATTCGATGCTATCAGCGGTGATGATCGCCTACACGCTACCGGCGATCGTCTTTGGTTCGGCGGCCGGTATCGTGGTAGACCGCTTTTCCAAAAAGCAAATGCTGATCGGCTGCAACGCGATCCGAGCCTTGTTGATTGGATCTTTGCCGTTTTTGCCCAAAACTTTTGTGGTGTTGTTGGTACTCACGTTTTTAGTGTCTACCGTAACGCAATTTTTTGCTCCCGCAGAGGCGGCGGCAATCCCGCTGGCTGTGGGGCGAGAGGGACTGATGTCGGCAAATGCTCTGTTCGCCTCGTCTACAATGGGCGGGATTATTGTCGGAATGACGATCGGCGAACCGATATTTACTTGGCTCAAACACAGCTACGGGCCAGCTTCTCAAGAGTTTTTTCTGGGCGGGTTGTACCTGATCTCAGCAGGTTTGCTCTACTTGATGCACATTAAAGAAAATCGCGGCGGTAGCAGTGGCAAAAACGTCCATCCTTGGCAAGACTTCAAAGAAGGTTTGCGGTATTTGAAGCACAATCGCCTGATTAGCAACGCGATGGTGCAGTTGACGATTTTGTATTCGGTGTTTGCGGCGCTGCAAGTTCTGGCGATCGCACTTTCGGGCAAAATAGGTCTCAAAGAAACTCAATTTGGATTTTTGCTGGCTGCTGCGGGCATCGGAATGGTCTTCGGCGCGGCGTTTTTGGGCCACTGGGGCGATCGAATGCACAACAAACCTTTGCCATTAATTGGTTTCGTAATGATGGGTTTTGTGTTGGGAATGTTTGCCTTTGTCAGACAGCTTTGGCTGGGATTCGGATTGAGTGCTCTGTTCGGTTTTGGCGCTTCCTTAATTAACGGCCCGATGCAAGCTTTGATTCAAGAAAAAACTCCCGAATCTATGCGCGGAAAAGTCTTTGGCTTGGAGAACAATGCGATTAATATTGCTCTGAGCTTGCCTTTAGCACTGACTGGCCCGCTGACGGATGCTGTCAGCAAAGCCGTCGGCTCCGATGACCTCGGCTTGCGGATCGTGCTGCTGAGTTTGGGCTTTTTGGTTCCAGTGATGGGCTTGGCAGCTTGGCACCATACCCGCAAATTCTTAAAGGCTTAAGAGTATCTCTAGATCCGACGTACGGTTGAAACTGCGCCTGCACAAACTTTCGTCCGCTTTCGGGCCGACGGTCGAAAATAAGGTAACTTTAACCGTCCGTTTTTTAACCCGCTCCCGTCGCGTGAGTGTCTGTGTGCCCGTAAACTCAGCGGTTTCCAACCGCCCGCTGTTCTGCTTCGGCAATTTTCCTGTTTCTTTGCTTCCTCTGCTGTTTCACAATTTCGCGATCGGACGATCGCACATCGCTAGCGAAACTTTTTGTAAAATATCAGCAGTTAAATTCTCAGAGTTTGATTATTAAGATTAAAGTGTTATCAAAGCTTTCATTAAAAAAACATAATTAGTTTGAGGAAAGAAATTCTGTGCAACTAAAAACTAAAGTAGCCGTCAAACGTGCAACGGGTGGATTCGCTTTGATCGACAGCTTGATCCGCCACGGCGTCAAGCATATTTTTGGTTATCCCGGCGGCGCAATTCTGCCGCTTTACGACGAACTCTACCGGGCTGAAGAAAGCGGCGGGATCAAACACATTCTGGTGCGGCACGAACAAGGCGCAGCCCACGCGGCTGACGGCTATGCCCGCGCTACCGGACAAGTTGGGGTTTGTTTCGCGACTTCTGGGCCCGGCGCAACTAATTTGGTGACGGGGATTGCGACTGCTCACATGGACTCGATCCCGATGGTAGTTATTACCGGTCAAGTTCCGCGTCCGGCGATCGGCACTGATGCGTTTCAGGAAACTGATATTTACGGCATTACTTTGCCAATTGTCAAGCATTCCTATGTAGTGCGCGATCCCAGAGACATGGCGCGAATTGTCGCTGAAGCTTTCCACATCGCGAGTACGGGACGCCCGGGCCCGGTGTTGATTGATGTGCCCAAGGATGTCGGTTTAGAAGAGTTTGACTATCTCCCCGTCACACCCGGAGCGGTGAGAATTCCGGGCTATCGCCCGACAGTCAAGGGAAATCCCCGGCAAATCAATCAAGCGATTGAGTTGCTGAAGGTAGCCAAGCGTCCTTTGCTTTATGTGGGTGGCGGGGCGATCGCAGCCGGGGCCCACGAGGAAATTAAGGAACTCGCCGAGATGTTCCAATTGCCGGTGACGACAACGCTGATGGGCAAAGGTGCCTTTGATGAAAACCATCCTCTGTCTGTGAAAATGCTGGGGATGCACGGCACTGCTTACGCTAATTTTGCCGTTACCGAGTGCGATTTGTTGATTGCTGTCGGAGCTCGGTTTGACGATCGGGTGACGGGAAAACTAGACGAGTTTGCCGCGCGGGCGAAGGTGATTCACATCGATATCGATCCGGCGGAAGTCGGCAAAAATCGCGGCCCAGACGTGCCGATTGTCGGAGATGTCCGGCAAGTTTTGATCGATATGCTGCGCCGCTGTCGGGAAACTGGTGTTTCGGGAACTGCCGGACAAACTGGCGAATGGCTGCACAGGATCGATCGCTGGAAACAGGACTATCCGTTAGTTGTACCCCACTATCCAGACATTTTGTCTCCGCAAGAGGTGATTTCCGAGTTGGCGGCTCAAGCGCCGGATGCTTACTACACGACGGATGTCGGCCAACATCAAATGTGGTCGGCTCAATTCTTAAACAACGGGCCGCGCCGCTGGATTTCGAGCGCTGGTTTGGGAACAATGGGTTTTGGGTTGCCGGCGGCGATGGGTGCGAAAATGGCGCTACCCAACGAGCAAGTAATTTGTATTGCTGGCGACGCTAGCATACAAATGAATATTCAAGAGCTGGGAACATTAGCACAATACGGCATTAATGTCAAGATTGCGATCGTAAATAACGGTTGGCAGGGGATGGTGCGGCAGTGGCAGCAGGCGTTCTACGGCGAGCGTTATTCGTCGTCGAACATGACTGTAGGGATGCCGGATTTTGTGATGCTGGCTGAGGCTTACGGCGTGAAGGGGATGCTGGTTTCACGGCCGGATGAGTTGCAAAGTGCGATCGCTCAAATGCTCGCTCACGACGGCCCTGTGTTGATGAACGTCAAGGTGACGAGGGACGAAAACTGCTATCCGATGGTAGTTCCAGGTAAGAGCAACGCTCAAATGGTTGGTTTACCGGAACGAAGTAAATTGGAATCTGCGGAGTTGATTTATTGTCCGAGTTGTGGCGCGAAGAATGTTTCGAGTAATAAGTTTTGTCCTGAGTGCGGGACAAAAGTTTAATTAGAGACACGGCAATCATTGGTGTCAATTTAAGGTTAAACGCAGTCAGAGATTGCTGTTTATTGCTAAGGCCAGATCCCCCCTAGCCCCCCTTAAGAAGGGGGGGACAAGAGTGCGATCTCAAAGTCCCCCTTCTTAAGGGAGATTTAGGGGGAAGAAGCCTCTGAAAAAAGCGAGA
>NZ_JAUBOJ010000433.1:0-5816 GCF_036700185.1 Microcoleus sp. BM001215392
AAGGAAGAAGGAAGAAGGAAGAAGGAAGAAGGAAGAAGGAAGAAGGAAGAAGGAACCAAAGACTAACCTTGTAAGGTTCGTAGTAAGGACTTTAGTCCTCTTCTTTATAGCTTAGCAAGAAAAAAATGAAGTCCTTACTACAAACGGTTAGACTAAGCTTGGATAGCCATACAGGTAGAAAGCATTTTCGCTACCCCGACTATTGGTAACTTATCCAGAATTTCTGCCGCAAAAGCATCAATCAGCAAATAGCGACTTCTTTCTAAATCCAAACCGCGGCTTTGCAAGTAGAAGAGTTCGTCATCTTCCAACTGGCTGACAGTTGCACCGTGGGAACATTTGACGTTATCCGCCACAATTTCTAACTGCGGTTTTGTATCTACGCGCGCCCTCGGTGACAGTAACAAATTCCGGCTCAACTGTCCGGCGTCTGTCAATTGTGCGGCTTTGCGAACAAAAACTTTACCGTTAAATACGGCGCGCGCTTTGTTACCGACAATGCACTTGTGCAATTGCCGACTTGTGCCGTGGGGATGATTGAAATCGATTAAACTGTGAGTGTCCGCCAACTGTTCGCCAAAGGCTACGGTTAAGCCGTTTAAAGTTGTTTCAGTACCTTCGCCGCGCTGAAATACTTCTAAATTGTGGCGCGATATTTTGCCGCCCAAGCTGATAGCATGACAAGTATAGCGACTGTTGCGCGCTTGCTCGATCGCACTTTTGCCCACATGAACCACATCCAAACCTTCGCGCTGAAGCCGAACATGGTTCACCGTGGCATTTTCAGCAACAACAACATCCGTCACAGCATTCGTAAAAGCGGGTACATTGCCGATAGTTGCGTAATCCTCCACGACAGTGACTTTGCTGCCAGCCTCAGCTACGATTAAGCAGTGCGGCTGACACATCGTCCCAGATGCACCTGGTGCAGTCAGGAACAGCAAGTGAATCGGAAGGTCGATCGACATATTGGCCGGTACGAACACCACCGCAGCATCGACCAAACCCGCAGTATTCAAAGCTGTAAACACTTCAGTTTGCTGTTTGTGCTTGCTCAAAACATCGGTGATGCGCGATCGATATTTTTCCGGTACGTTAGATAGATTACCTGCATAAAAGTCGAGGGGCAAATTCGGAACAACCCCCGAATCCACCGCCGACAAATCCGGCGCATAAAAACCGTTGACAAATACCAATCTCAACGGTAAATCATCCCGATTCTTCACAGGCATAATAACATCAGTCAGCTTAACCGTTGACTGATTGCTCTGCGGTACATGAAAAGGAACTTGCAAAACCGGCGACAAATCAGTAAAGCGCCATTCCTCATCCCTCACCGTCGGAAAACTTGCAGCCAGCACATATTCAGTCGCCGCATCCCGCAAATCCTGCAACCCGTAAGCCGAACTTTCGCTATTAGCAACCTCCAACTTACCGCACTGATTCACCAAATCAGCCAAAAACATTTCCCTAGTAGCAACCTGCGTATTTATCATCGCGCGCCAACTCCTGCTGCTGCTTCTTCTTCCACAACCCAGTCATAACCGCGCTCTTCCAATTCCAGCGCCAACTCTTTCGGGCCAGTTAAGATAATTCTGCCCGCTTCCATGACATGAATAAAATCAGGAATAATGTAATTCAACAACCGTTGATAGTGAGTAATCACCAACATCGAATTTTCAGCAGTTGACAACTGATTCACACCGCCGGCGACTATTTTGAGAGCATCGATATCCAAACCAGAATCAGTCTCGTCCAAAATCGCTAACTTCGGTTCCAACAGCGCCATTTGCAAAATCTCGTTGCGCTTCTTCTCGCCGCCGGAAAAACCCTCATTTACGCTGCGGTTTAAGAAAGCCGGATTCATCTTGACAACATCCAGCTTATCCTCGATTAAATCTTGGAAATCAAAAGCATCCAACTCTTCCAAACCGCGATGTTTGCGATGAGCATTGTAAGCCACGCGCAAAAAATCGACATTACTAACGCCCGGAATTTCCAAAGGATATTGGAAAGCCAGGAAAATTCCTGCTAAGGAACGTTCTTCCGGCGCTAATTCCAGGAGATTCTGTCCCAAAAATGTCACTTCTCCGCCCGTTACCGTATAAGCGGGATGGCCTGCCAATATTTTAGATAAAGTGCTTTTTCCCGAACCGTTGGGGCCCATAATGGCGTGGATTTCACCGGATTTAATTTCTAGGTTCAAACCCTTGAGGATTTGGGTATCTTCGACATTCGCAGTTAAGTTGCGGACGGATAGCACTACTGGACTATTTTCAACAATCATCTATTTTTTTCCTTGGCCTCAATGCAGTTTACAGTTTTTTATTTCTGGTTTCTAGACTGTGCCGATTGCTGACAGTTTAAGGTAAAACCGATAGTCCGCCAGGGGTTGAAACCCCTGTCTCAAAGCTTAAGTCCTCTGAAGAGGACTGATGAGTTTAAAGGTCTTCTTCCGAGTCCTCTTCAGAGGACTTTCGCTAAAAGCCCCGTGGAATTTATTCCCTGGCGGACTCTGGGCTTAAGTTATCATCAATTGGCAGAGCATAGAAGGGTTTCTCGCCCACAAAAATTATCCGACGCTTCCTTCGAGCTTCAAACTCAACAACTTGTCAGCTTCCGCCGCAAATTCCATCGGTAACTGATTGAAAACATCTTTACAGAAACCGCTAATCATCATTGAAATCGCATTTTCTGCGGAAATTCCCCGCTGCGCGAAGAAGAATAATTGCTCTTCCCCAATTTTGGAAGTAGAAGCTTCGTGTTCCACTTTAGCAGTGTGGTTCTGCACTTGAATGTAAGGAAAAGTATTTGCTTGAGCGTTATCGCCAATCAGCATGGAATCGCACTGAGAATAATTGCGAGCGCCCTTAGCGTTCGGCCCCATTTTCACCAAGCCGCGATAGCTGTTGGCAGAATTTCCCGCCGAAATTCCTTTGGAAATAATCGTGCTGCGAGTGTTTTTGCCGACGTGGATCATTTTAGTGCCGGTGTCAGCTTGCTGCTTGTTATTTGTCAGGGCTACCGAGTAGAATTCGCCTACGGAGTTGTCGCCGACTAATACGCAACTGGGATATTTCCAAGTAATCGCCGAACCTGTTTCTACTTGCGTCCAAGAAATCTTGGAATTGACACCTTGACACAAGCCGCGCTTTGTCACAAAGTTGTAAATTCCGCCTTTTCCATTCGCATCGCCGGCATACCAGTTTTGTACAGTCGAGTATTTGATATCAGCATTATCCATTGTTACCAATTCCACGACGGCGGCGTGCAGTTGGTTGGTGTCAAACATCGGCGCGGTGCAGCCTTCCAAGTAAGAAACAGAACTGTTTTCTTCTGCGACAATTAAGGTGCGCTCGAACTGGCCGGAATCTCCGTTGTTGATGCGGAAATAGGTTGACAGTTCCATCGGGCATTTGACGCCTTTGGGAATGTACACAAAGGAACCGTCGCTGAATACGGCCGAGTTAAGCGCTGCGAAAAAGTTGTCGCCGACTGGTACGACGCTACCGAGATATTTTTCTATTAATTCGGGATAATCTTTGACTGCTTCTGAGATGGAACAGAAGATAACGCCATCTTTGGCGAGTTTTTCTCTAAAAGTTGTGGCGATGGAAACGCTGTCGAAAACGGCGTCTACGGCGACATTTCCGAGGCGCTTTTGCTCGGAGAGGGGAATTCCCAGTTTCTCAAAGGTTTCGAGCAGTGTCGGGTCAACTTCGTCCAAACTGTTGAGCTTTTTGGGCTTTTGTTTGGGCGCGGAATAGTAGATAATTTGTTGGTAGTCGATCGCCGGATAGTTGACATGAGGCCAGGTGGGCTCGGTCATTGTCAGCCACTTCCGGTATGCTTTGAGGCGAAATTCCAGCATGAATTCCGGTTCGTTTTTCTTCGAGGAAATCAGTCGCACTACATCTTCGCTCAAGCCGCGGGGGATGGTGTCTGACTCGATGTCGGTGACGAAACCGTATTTGTAGGGCTGATTGACTAGGGTTGTAACTGTAGAGCTCATTGATTTTGCGCTTTCGAGTGTTCTGGATAAGTCTCTCAAAGATGGCAGACGCTGAACTGTCGGCGGCCCGGCGAGTTCTGGGGACTGCTCTGGGAAGTTAAACAACAAGTTTGTTGCTTTAGTATATTTTAAGCTACATTAACAACAGCGATCTTGTCAAAGTCAAATTAATAATTTTTTGTGAAGATGATGGAGACTACTCAGCAGACTTCCACGAAACAAGACATCTTGCAGTATTTGCTTAAGGGGGGTCAAGGGACTGCTCTTGAGTTGGCGGAGGCTTTGGATATCAGCCCGCAGGCGATTCGCCGTCACTTGAAGGATTTGGAGGCGGAGGGGCTGATTCAGTATCAGTCGGTTCAGGCTGGTATGGGGCGGCCGCAGCACATTTACGAGCTTACCAGTCTGGGGCGCGATCGCTTCGGGAATCGTTACGGCGATTTTGCGGTGTCTTTCCTTGATACTCTGGCTGAGACAGTCGGCCGCGAGCAGGTGATTTCTATCCTGCAAAAGCAGTGGGAACGCAAGGCGCTGGAGTACCGCAGGTTGGTGGGTTCTGGTTCTCTGCAAGAGCGGGTGAGTGGGTTGGTGGAGCTTCGCAGGGCTGAGGGTTATATGGCTGAGTGTTATCCTGTGGACGATCGCGATTCTGATTTTAATGCTAAGGGCGATCGATTTGTGTTTATGGAACACAATTGTGCTATTTCTAATGTGGCTGAAACTTTTCCGAGTGTTTGCGGTAATGAGTTGGAGATGTTTGCGGCTGTGTTGCCGGATTGTATTGTGGAGCGGACTCACTGGATTATTGATGGGGAACACCGCTGCGGTTATTCTATTGCCAAGAAGAAGGAAGTTCGGCAGCGGATTTTGTAACGGATTTAACGGATGTCGGTTCGGCAACGGATTTTGTAGCGGATTTAACGGATGTCACGGATGTCATGGATTAGCAATAACAAATAACAAATAACAAATAACCAATAACTAATAACTAATAACTATGGAATCTAATTTTTTAAAGCCGGAAGAGTGCGCCGAAGTTGATATGGCGCTGCTGTCATCGAAGGAAAAGTTTTCGACTCGGCTGGCAATTTATGGTTTGAGGGTACTCAAGCAAATTTCTGGGGAGACTGGTTTGCCGGTGACTGAGGTGTCCAACCAGCAGGTTATGGATTGGATTAAGAACGATGCCAGCATTCAACAGTCTATTCAGGTTGATGCTAGTTTTGAGAACTTTTTTACGAATTTGGTAGTTGCGTCTTTGCGGCCTTTGAGGCAAATTGCGGCAGAATCGGGAGGGGCGATCGAGCAATTAACAGTTAAGCAGGTTGTGGCGTGGTTTGAGAAGGATGGGAAGATTCGCCGAGAGCAGGGTGTGGATGCGGCGTTTTTGGATTTGTAATCGGGCTGGCGCGCTGCGGCTAAAGAAACCGGGTTTTTACCGAATCTGTGAGCTGCAACCAAGTAGACGCCTGAAAAACCCGGTTTCTAGATCCTCATGGATAACCACCTGAAAAAACTTTTGACAAAGGGGTTGACAAACTGGGGAAAGCTTGGTAATGTAATTAAGTCGAGCGAAAGAGATGCAGTGCATCTGACTTAACGCAGACACAGGATTCAAAGTTTTTAAAGCTTTCCTGGTGCTTATGATGTAATGGAACCACTCCGATCCATCTCGAACTCGGTTGTTAAACGTTGCTATGGCGAAGATACTCGGCGGGTCACTGCCCGGTAAAATAGCTCGGTGCCAGGTTAATAATAAATTAAAGCTCTTTTCCCGCAACAACGGAAAAGGGCTTTAGTTTTT
>NZ_JAUBOJ010000434.1:0-5813 GCF_036700185.1 Microcoleus sp. BM001215392
AACTCTGGGTATTAGTTGTAGAATCTAAATCAACAATCGCCTTTTCTGTTGCCCTGCCCCAAGCCCTCACCTACTTGATGGCCAACCCCAACCCAGAACGCCCAGTTTATGGAGCAATCACAAACGGTGATGAATTTCAATTTATTAAACTCCTAATTCAACCTCACCCTGAATACGATTTATCTAATATTTTCTCCCTGCTACTCCCCCATCGCAATCAACTTTATGACATTATGCGAATTCTCAAACAAATTAGACAAATAATGATTCAAACCACTGTTGAATAATATCAAATTCAGTAGATTTTATTTTTAATGAGTCAATCCAAAATCTCAAATCCAAAATTACTATGCCCCACCCCGACTCAGGAGCAGGCTTGATGAGACTGTTGTTTCATTCCTTAGATCGCATTCCTACATAATTGTTAGTTGAATTGATTGAAGATTAAGGAAACAAAGAAATATCAACACAATAGCTAACGCATTCTTTGTAAACGAATCATAATTAAAACATTACGAGAGTAGCCATTGCTTCGAGCGCCATCGCAATAGTATACACCAAGCTTCTTTATTCCGCTTGGGTGTATACTTATGATTTTTGAAGTAATAGAAGAATTACTATTAGCTTTATTTGCAGATTTCGAGTATACACCAAAGCCTATAATTGAGCTTGATGTATACTCTAGATTGCTGAAGTAATTCAAAGATTGCTATTCATTTTACTGGTGGCAGCCGAGCATACACCAAGATTATTTGCTTCCACAACTTCAAAACGCATCACCTAAATTCCACAACTGCCGTTGCCTTTTCAGCAGCGCTTGAGAATTGACTCAGCCGCATCGCACATCCTCACTTCAAAGGTTGTGCCTTCCACAAGCCTTCTGACAGTTCGAGTACCCACTTCTATAGAAACAGCCAACTGTCCCAGAGTCCCCGCTCGCCGACCCATTACAAGCCGATCGGGCTAGAACAAGGGGTGTTACCCCTTATTGCACCCAAACGCTGTGTGATTTCTATGCTGCGTATGGCTTTGAGCAGAAACCGCATCAGCAGTCAAGGCGATCGGGGCAAAGTAGAGGGTCTTACCCCTTATTATGCTGCAATCGCCTTCTAATTCCCTTGCGGTATATGGGTTTGAGCAAAAGCGATCGAAGCGATCGGGGCGATCGGGCATTACTCCTCTTTTTTTTATAAGGGGTGAATTGAATTGCTAGGAACTACCCCCACCCTTTCATTTTTTTAGGGAGTAGTACCCCGATCGCCCCGATCGCCCCGATCGCCACCTTCAAAGTGTTGATTTTGCGTTGTGTTTTCAGCAATCGGGGCATAACGAGGGGTAACACCCCACATTCTGCCCCGATCGCCTTCCTATTTCCCAAAGTCTCGATCGTGCGTTGTATTTTTGCCGATCGGGGTGTATTAAGGGGTTAGACCCCACATTCTGCCCCGATCGCCTTGTTAGTCAAAATCAGGGGTAATACCCCTCATCAATCGTCAAACGCAGGAATCTGTTCCGCATCAACGAATAGAGAGTGATGCGGATTGAGGATGAATGAGTTATGAGAAATAAAAAAACTAAGAGACTACAAAGAAATAGCTTGCGCGTTGTTTGAAAAAGAATAGTAATAGCAATCAATTATTCACAATTCCCTACCCAGTACCTCAGTCACTATCGCAACTACTCCTAATTTGTTGGCTATTGCTTCTTTCACTTTAAGGAGTTTCCACACAGGAATGTAGATACTTTTCACCTTCCACTTGCCGTTAATTTTAACTTTGTAGCGGTAGTGATTTACAATGCTCTCACCTTGCCAAAAAGCGTACACTAAACCACTACCACCTTGAACTACAGGCATTTGGTGTATACTTTCGTCTGTAGGAGAAATCGGAGGATTAATATCTCTTTGATTCCCAGCGCTGTGGTATACACCAAGCCGATCTATTGATGATTGGTGTATGCGATCGGCTGGTAAATAAATTATTGCGGTGTTGGTATCGGCTTGATTTCTGTCGTTTGGGTATATATTGGAACGTAGTTGATGTTCGATTGAGGTTTGGTGTATACTTTCGCCCGGTAAACTAATTGGAGAATTGCTGTTAGTTATATTTTCAAAGTTAGGGTATACACCAAAGCCCGACAATCGAGTTTGGTGTATACTCCAGGTCGGGGAAGCAGCGGAATGATTGCTGCTAGCTTTAATTGCAGCGTTCGAGTATACACCAAAGCCCAATGCAGAAACTTGGTGTATACTCTCAGAAGGTAAAGTAATAGCGGAGTTGCTGCCAGCATTATTTGCCGATTTAGAGCCGATATCCAAAACAGCTAGTGCAATAAATTCAAAACGAATCACCCAAACGACGAGGTTGATGTTGCCTTTAAAGTAGCGATTGATAAATGATTCGACGGAATTGCACATCCCTCCTTCTGCTGCCAAATCTGCGATTGGCATGAATGAAAGTTGTTCTTTGTAGGGAGCGCATAGCAACCGACACCAACCAATTTGTTTGCCTCCATAATGAATATCCTTATCTAGAGCTTTAACTAATTTATTTTGGTGGAAAGCGTTAACGAATTTCTGGGCATGGCTGTCCTTCCAAGTGCGACGAGTTACTGTTTTATGGGGAAGATATTGCAGAGTTTTTCCAAAGCTAATAGCCAATCCCGATAATGCAGCTTTCAAGGGGCGATCGCTAATCGATAATTCGGAGTATTTGCCACCACAAACTTGATTCTGGGTGAGCCAATCCCGTTCGCCCTCTGGCATTGCTCGTACCGGTTGCCCGTGGGAAGCCTCCCCAAATGCAATCGTATTCTCCTCTTGAAGCGTTGAAAATTCGGATGTCGCTGTGGATTGGGATGTGTGGATAGTGCTGTTGAAGGACATATTGAGCATCCTCATCGATTTCTACAAACTGTTCGACTTTGAAACAATCCAGAGCGGCAGCCGCTAATTCAAAACTGCCGATGCCCGTAAATAGTGAAAGCGCTCGCATCTGAGTTTTATTCACAGCTAAAACCAATCCTCCGATTCGTGTGAAAATCTGTTTTCGGAGCCTAAAAGTGATTGGAAATTTGGTAGCAAATTGAGTTGTTTTGGTTCGATATTTGCTGCTTCATCGGCATTTGGTAATTCGACACTAACAACAGTTTCAGATTTTCCACTAGCCAATTCAATTGCTTGCGAATACCGAGATGCTGCTAAATCGAATAATCCCGATGCAGCGATTCTCTCAACCCAATTACAGATACCCAACAAACATTGGCTCCACAAATCAAATTGCTGCCATTGAGAGTTGAGAGCACCTGCATTCAAAGCAGACAAAGTTGCGATCGCCTCCCTCCACTTCTGGATATCTTGAGGAATCCGCCCCTTGAACTCTTCCCTCAATTTTTTGAGCCGCTCCTTCACCGGGGGCGCCAATGCAACAAATATTTCTGGACGCAAGTTATCCGGTACCCCCAATCCCTTCACCGCTTCGTAGGTTGTGCCATCTCGGTTGGCTGCTTCTGACAACTGGGATACCCATTCATCGATTGCTGGCGATCGATCTGGACGATTGCAAGAGATTGGGGTACATCGGCTAGCTCCCAACGCTCCGTCAATTTCTGGTTGAGTGTGGGTTTGAGTAGGATAGATACGGGTGTTTGCGGCAGAATCCAACTTCTCCCCTGTTTGGTGAGGGCTGTGTTGTGGGCTGGGAAATACCCTTACCCCTTCAATCTCTTGTCGGTTAACACTTTCATTGCTGTTTAGATCGAACTCAGGAGCAAGAGCTTTTGAGATGTTTTGTTCCTGCCATTCGTCAAAAGCCAACAACCCTCCTTCTTTGCAGCGGAATTTGGCACACCGCCATTCGGGTTCGGGGGCGAGTTGCGGTTTCCCTTGATAGCCGTTAGAAGCATCTTCGGTTAGGGAAACATCGACCATGACGCCCGGTATCAAGGTCAGATGAGCCCAGCAAGCTGGTTGTAATTCGCCATCTTGGCGGTGTCGCGGTACGTGGTGCTGGGGGATGACAGTTTTGAGGTGGGAGATAAACTTGCTCATCCCCCGGTTATCGGAGTAGCCGTGCGCTTTGCAGTAAGCGATGAACCAACTGTGCAGTTCGTGGTTTTGGATTGGCGAAGCATCATCGGTGGGTCGGAAGCAGAGGTCGATAAAGCTGCGCACCGGGTCGCCGTAGGTAGCGGCATCGAGTTTGGCAAGGCGGATGCGTTGGTTTTTGGAAGGTTGCAACAGTATGGCATCGCGTTCAACTTTAGGCATTGCCAGCGCCCAGGATATAATGTCAGCCTTGACTGCTGAAAGTTTGTGGCGCAGGTAGGGGTCTTCCAATCCAGACCGTCCTTTGGATCTACCGTGTACACACAAGTTGATTATGAGCTAGTTTCCATCCCACAAAGATGGATTCAAACTGTCGAAGTCCATGAACAAGGGTAGGCATTGCGGGAGGTCTCTGAGAACTATAACCAGACCAACCTCCAAGTCGAGCAATCAGCCAAGTAGCCCAAGGTAAGGAAGCGGGAGGATAGGGGTTTTGCAATTTTTTCGTGCGCCCTAGAAGAGATGGTTCAATCACAGACAAGCATTGCTGTTGAGCATCAGAGAAAGTCAGGGAAACAGGTAAGTCAGAATTATCGCGCCCTTCAACCATTTGTAGGGTTCGCACGGCAATCCCTAAAGCCAAGACAGTGAGTTTTTGAATGGCCGCTACGGACTCTAACTGTGTAGCTTCAAGATTTAATCCTGATTGTTTCAATGTGGCAAAAAGTTGTTCAATGCGCCATCGCCATCGATACCATTCGATAACTTGTAGTGCTTGTTCTAAACAAACCACCCTGTGAGTTGTGAGTAATCGCCAATGAATCGCTTCTTGCCCTACCGGAGGATTAACTTCTATTGCTTCGACTGCGTAAAGAGTAATACTGGGTGGATAATCTTGTGCATTCAATCGATCGGGACGACGAATCTTAACACTAGCACAGCGAATAATCAGCAATACTTCTCTCGCCGTCCGACCAATGCGTGAGTCTGCTGGTACATCAATTGTACAAACCCCTTCACAGGGCTGTTCCGTTAAATAGGTATAAAGCGATTGGGATTGTCCTAATAACCGACGGTCACAGGCGATCGCGCACCAATAGGTGATTATGTTGGTCGGGCACGGTCGCCCATTCCTCATATAAGTCACTTTCGCGGTCACCAATGTGAGTGACCATCAGGGCACCACCCTTAGTGAAACACCGCTGACTGCGATCGGCGGATGCCAACCATTTGTATGATTCTTTCTGCTCTATGGGCAGATTTTGATAATTGCGTTCATGCTTATTCTTACGATCTAAACCTCGACTCCACAGTTGCACCGTGCTTAACCCTAATGGAAAGCCATGTTCAGCATCCAAAACTAATGTAAGATGTATATAAAAACCCAGATATGTATTGTTGCCAACCACCCCTAATTGTTCGGGTTTTAGTCGGCCGGAGTGGGACTGCAAATTGATTTCACTGCTATCACTGACGGGTAATACGTGCCGTCCTTCTATATTTTTTTGGCAATGCCCCGATAGGCTTTGCACTAATTCCGATACGGTCACGTTTTCATTCTCCAAAAAACGATAGTATCCTACTTGTTGAGCTCGATTTCGGCTGATTTGACGAATATTTACCGATTGATGCTGACCCATTGCTTCATATAATGCCGCCCCCTTTTTACCAGCCTTGGGTCTCCAAAGGCTGTTCCTTCGATCTGTTCTGCGTGAATAGACTTGAATTGCAAAAATCGGAAAACACCCTAAAATTATCTGCGTTTATC
>NZ_JAUBOJ010000435.1:0-5806 GCF_036700185.1 Microcoleus sp. BM001215392
CCCATCCCACAATCACAATAAAAAATGTAAGTTATTTAATTTTCATTCCTAACTATTCCGGAGAAAGGTCTACTTGGCAAACGATAGAACTTTGATGCAGCGGTATATGGGGTTGGTTGTAGGGCATAAAGTGAGCTTGAATGTTGAAAACTGATAGCACTAACGTTTCAGGATTAAAGACCCTTCCACCTGAGACATCTTTTTTTGCAAATTGCCGGAACTACTGTGGTTCAAAATGATGACATAAGCTTGAGTAGTAAACTGCAAACTTTTAGCCAGCAGGTCGGCCACATTTTGAGCTGCATCCCCACCTTCCATTAAACCTCGTTTGCGAACGATTCCTAGGATACAGAAAGGTTTTTCGGGAAAGTAGGTGACAACTTTCTCTACCAAATAAGCTGCTTCAACCTGTGAGTAGGGAGCCAACTGTTGTTTGAGTTCATCTACTTCTGATGGTTTCAGAGTATGAGGTTTGAGTTTGTCGCGATCGCTGGCGCTAGCTCTTTCCTGTTGGGCTTTGAGCAGCAACTGAGAATGCTGCTCGGCTCGATCGCGATATTTGTCTGCTTTGTCAGTTTGACCTCGTTGCCAGAAAAAACAGTAAATTAGCTCGCAGCCGTCTCTTACCCAATCTATCCTTTGTGTCATAGCTTTTTCAATGCAAGCAATACCTGCTGCATCGTCCTTTTGTAGTAAGATTTGCCCGAGGCTATAGTTGGCTTCTGCACAATCGGGGTGAGTTTGTAACACATCTTGCAATAAAGGAACCGCTGCTTCACCACCTCGCACTTCTAATGTGTAATGGGCTCGTTCCCATGCTTCTCGTTCATCCAGTGTTTGCACTTGTGCTTTTTGCTCTAAAGCTTGCAGTTTACTTTGGATTTCTTGGAGGTAAGCATACTGCTGCCGCCAAGGTGTCGATGCTGCTTCTTTCCAATCGCGATCGAACTGGGTAGCAAACTGTTGTAAGCTGTTGCCGAGAAGATGTTCTGCTGCACTGGTTTGTATGGTTACTGACTGAAGCAATTTTGGCGATCGAGTCCTGAGATAACCTAGGGATTTCAGTCGATCGCTCAGACAGGGATGGGTGTCTGCATTATCGGTCTTTTCTGCCAAAGCCTGCTCTAACCATAGATTGGTCTGTGCTTCTGCGATCGCACCGTGCAGGAAAGTTAACATAGAAGAATAAGCATTGTCCGGCGGATCGACTTGCTCTGCAACCTGCTTCTGGATATCTGACCAAAAGGAACTTTCTAGAAAACGGGCTTTGATTTTTACATTAATTAGCGCCTCTGCCGCATGGCGCACTCCAGCGAGTTGGGCCGCACAGCGATCGGCTTCGTACTCATCCATCCGTGCTAGGGTAAAAGAGTAGGCATTAAAGGAAGGCCAATACCATTCTAGGAAGCTATTAAACAACATTGATGCCCCATGTTGCTCGCTCTGGTATAACCGTTCGTAAATCTGCAACCAGGTTTTGCGAATTCGATAAATCCATCCCGCGAAGCGAGAATGATTGCCCGAAAGATGTCCTAATTCGTGTGCTAGAACTGCTTTAAATTGCTCCAAAGACAAGGACTGCATCAGGGGAAGTCCCAGAAGCAAGTAGTTTTTTTGCCAGCCAAAGATACCCAGCCTCGGAACTTGAACGACTGCGGCGTTGAATTCTCGATTCAACAAGATGTTGTGGAATCGGGGAGCCTCAAGTTTAGCGGTCAATTCGTCTACCATGGCGAATAAGTGAGGAACTCGATCGCGACTGAGTTTCAATCCTTGAGGATGGGGGAAAGTTACCCAGAGCGATCGCACAATTGCCCATGCCGGAATCAGTAACAAAATGCCAAACTTAATGATGTAACCATTGATGTGATGGCTAAACATCATCACAAAGACTAACAGCCCGATCAGTGCGAATAACCCAGCAAGTATCAAAAAGATGTAGGCATAACCTAATACGGCAAACAAAGCTACTCGCAAGCGGTAACTTCCTGGATGACGCTGGGAGTATTCTTCCAAATTTTTGACTAATTTATCAAACTCTTTCTGATTGATTGCCATAGGAAACAGTTGTTTTATATGTGCTGATGGCCAATTGCATTAATTGCACAAAAGTATGATGGGTTCGATGTTTCTGGTTTTGCATAACCAGCGCTAATAACTCGTCGATGCCAACCAATAACTTTTATAGGTTAAACTCAATGCTGTAAATGCTGTTTAAGTCAAGATTAATTATTATTCCCACCCATCCTAATTCAAATTTTTTGGATGGTCGGGCAGTGTTTACAAAAATTGATGGGAGTTGTCCGCGAGCTCAATTGGGAAGTTGCGATCGCTCTTTGTATATAGTGCGTTCGCCCTGGTGGCTCTCCTGAGCGATCGCAGACATTAGTCGATCGACCTAATGGAAGTAGAATTAGGCGTGTAGGAAGGTAGCTATCTGCGATCGGACGTGGCGATGCTTAGGTTGGCGATCGGGCGAGGGGTAGAGCAAGTGGTTCAGGTGCTGTCTGGAGAGGTGGCGGATGTGGAGAGATTTGTTGGCTAAAGTGCGATCGCGCCAAAGCTCTTGTCTGAATGTCGATCGCCAATATCTTACCGCGATCGCCTGTCTCGACTTGAGGCCGGAATTGAGATTCATAAATGCGATCGCCCGCTACAGCAAATTCTTCTTTGCTGTAGCGGGGTTGGCGAACTATCATCGTTTTACATCGTTTCAACGATTGGTCTTTAATTTTAACCTGGGCGATCGCTTTTGTTAACGAAATAAAGTGACGGGTGCAGACAACAGACAACAGTAGCTGAATCTGTTGAAAAATTGTTACCAGAAAGAATTGGTTGAAAGCCCGCCCGCCTTGGAGGGAGAAATTAAAATCAGACGATTCATTACTCCAATCCCCTTCCTTCTTTTGTCAACTGTCAACTGTCAACTGTCAACTGTCAACTGTTGAAGCGGGAATTTGTAGTGACTTATTTGGTTGAATCAGAATCTCATCAACATCCCCTAAAAATCCATCACAACAAACCGCGATAGCGAATAAAAATCAACACCACCGCCCACGAGCCCAAAGCAACCTTTACAGCCACCAAAATGTTCAGCAAAGGAACCACACCACCACTCACCAAAGCCCCAAACTCTCCGTGCGGTAACTCGTAGCCAGACAAAGTGATCGCAGACAACACCACAAAAACCAATACCGAAATCTTCTCCCAAGTCGCCGCGTGCGATCGCTCGTAAATCCGCTGCATCCACTCAGATGACGAAGTAATCGCCACCAAACCGATCGCAGTTCCCCCCGCGACACCCGCGGCAAAACCGCCTCCGGGAGTCAAATGTCCCCGCAGCGACAATTCAATACTCACCAAAGCCGCAATAGTTGCTCCCAAACGAGCTAACACAATTGAAGGTTGATCGGTAAACTGATAAATTGTGCAGGACGGTCTTTCCGTGGCTAACAGAAAATTAGCGCCCATAATGGCGATCGTAAATACCACAACCTCAAAAATCGTGTCATACAGCCGATTGCGAAAAATAATCGCCGATACAACATTTGGAATCCCGCTATCTTTGACAAGCAATTCTACGATCGCCAAACCTGATAAACCTGATGTTGGATTGGCAAACAACAGCATTTTAATGTAAAGCAATACTCCCGCAGCAATATAAACCCATTTCATTGAAGATTCTCCCCTAAACCTGAAGCAATTTTATAGTCGAGACTCGTGTTTGTTGATGCAATTTCCGGCTGCATGATGTCATATAGCCGTTGGATTCTCGTCACAGTTTGATAATGTTTGGCTTCGGGATTACCATCTAGCACAGGTACACAACTTGCATGAATTTCTTTCTCCATCAATGCGCGATGTAAAGCCTCAGCACAGGTAAAAGGTACTACCTCAATGCGGAGATAATACTTACTAAAAATTCGGCGGAAATCCTTCATCAATGAGTTAAAATCGCGGGGACTCTCTACTGTCAACTCGACTTTCAAAACATCGCCCTCCGACTCGACTTTCTCATCTTCCAACACGCCCAAACGCAACACCAAGGACGATCGCACCGCCACCGCATACAGGGTGATTGCCAACATCGTACCCATCAAGGCTTCCGTCAAAGCCACATCCGCCGCCCCAAAAACGGAATAGATCAATGCTGCGATCGCACCTAATATCCCGCGAATGACTAGGGCATGGTAGGGATTAGCTTGAACTACTACCATACAAGCAGCCAAAGGCAACAGCGCAGTTAAGATATAGATATAGCTATCATCATTCATAATGTACTTGTGGGAAACTCCGTCTGATTTTCTGCCTCTTCACTAGAACAGTGCGCCAACACATATCCCAGCATTGTATTCCAAATTGCCAAGGAAAGAATTGCTAAAGTTAGCAACGGCCATCTACTAGGTATTCTGATCAGCAGCCCGACGACGATTAGCATCGAGCCCAAGGTATCTGCAACCGAAAGACTGTGTAACTTAAATAATACCGATCGCTGACCGACTAGGTGAGAAGTTCCCCAAAACCAGAAGAATATTCCTACACCAAAAAAGACATAACTCACCACATCAATCATAAAAACCTCACGGGAGCTTGGAAACCCTGCGTCTTTAGACCAGGGAGGAAAAGCGACACGGGATGCTTTAGCGTCCTGTGAATATTCTTAAAAAACATAACCATAACCATCCTTTTGATGAATTTGTTGGCAATATTTGTGGCTAATTCCTTGAGTCACTCTTTGTTTTGCTGAAATATTGAAACTGCCAGTTGAGCGAATAGCAACACGACCGACATAAGTTCCAATCTTTTTACCAGAAGTAACAACTGCTTTCACGATGTCGCCAGTTTGGAAACCTTTAACAAACTTGAACTGAGGCACATATATATTCGGAAAGCCAAACTTATCTGTTCGGCAGATCTGCCTTGAACCGTGACCAGTTGCTTTGATATTTAATGGTTGACTTGCTAGCACCAAAAGTTCGGGAGTATCGCCAACACAAGCTGCATCAAAGAAGTGCGTTTTTGGTAGGTTTAATTTAGTTCGGTTGAATTTTGTTAATCCCCCAGAGCCTGTATTAACTTCTAACCCCGTAGCCGTTAATCGGTTGAGCAATGCCCACCGAGTTAAATTAACAGCGGCAGCATCTTTTAAAGGACGTTTAGCTTGAGCTAAAACTCTCTTTAAAACATCAGGTTTCTTTTTAAGAAAAATCTGGATGTCAAGAATACCTTTCTTGATGTTACAAGGTTCACAAGCCAAACACAGATTAGAAATTCGGTTCGTCCCCCCTTTAGATTTAGGATGGATATGCTCAATTTGTAGGGGCACATTTTGAGCGCCACAGTAAGCACATTTTCTATCCCATTTGTTAAGCAGATACTCGCGCACTTCGTAACCTGCCAATTCTCCTTGCTGATATTCAACTCCTGATATTTCTGGGTTTTCCAACTGTTGTAAATCAAACCTAACCAGCTCCTGAGAGACAGTATTAATTGGTGCAAACTTTGAGAGTTTATTAACCCAAGTTAGAGTTGTTTCTACCCGATGCTGAAGGCTTGGAGCCAACCAACCTTTAGGTCTAGTACGATTGAGAAAACGTGCCGGACGGTAGCGTGTGTGCCGACTTCTACGACCACGGCGTAAAGAGCGCCTTGACTCTAGTGACGCTTTTATTGCTTGACCCCGGTGGTTTAATTCGGCTACCCAAATCAAGCTAGAACCAAAAATAAGGGCTAAACCCGTGGTCTTAGAACCAGGGTCAATCTTAAGCGTTAATGGTTCTGGCGTTGCCTCTACCTCCTTATTTAA
>NZ_JAUBOJ010000436.1:0-5792 GCF_036700185.1 Microcoleus sp. BM001215392
AAATCTCGGCACAGATGCTTTAGTTATCTCAGAAACCCGGTTTCTTAAGAAAGATCGCCCTTCACCAAAGCCAAACTAAACGCCGATGAAGGTTGGGTTGAGGGAGGAAACTAAACCGACGCGAGAGGGGCGATCGGACTATAATTCCGTAGTAAACCGTCGAATAAAGTTTTCCACATTTCTATCAGAGATCATCCCTTTAACCATTCTATTTGCAAATTTTTCTACCTCATTCATTGAAACATTAACATTGTCTACATAAAGTTTTTTAGCTCTATATCCTATCATTCCAGCACAAATTACATAGCACAGTGTTTGTAGAAAAACTCCAGCAGCATACCCACCAGCAGTTCCAAAAACCGGCGATATAGTAGTTCCAGAAACTCCTCCTAGAATTTTTAATAGACCAGTTCCCCATTTAATAAATTCAAATTCCCAACCAAATTCTTGATGAAACTCACTATAAAAATTTTTGGCTTTCAATTCAGCCTCTTCATAATCTTCTCCAGTCAATGGGCTTATAGAAGATTTGTAAGCTACAATAATCTTCTGGATCATTTGTATAACTTCTTCGTCAAACTTAGGTATTTCATGGATAGGAATTCCTGAAGCTGCAAGAGAAGTTACTTTTAGCATTGTTTCACGAATAACACTTGCACAGTCTTTTGATTTAGTTCTAAGAATAATATTGAACAAAAAAGCTTTTTGAGAATCTTCAAGTCCTCTGGCAATAGCATCTTTCAATTCTTCAATTCCAATTTCTTGTGCCACCAGACTGCAAATCCCTAAAATTTTTGGAGAGGAATGACCTAAATCTCTTTCGATTTGATGCTTTATCTTTAACCAGTCCTCTCTTGGAAAAACTGTGTCTATTTTAGAGATGGCTATAACGATGTGAGAGCCATATATTTGTTTTAATATAAAACAATCTGTCTTATTACTCGCAGTCCAGCCAGATGCAGCATTAACGAAATAAACAACTAAATCTGCTCCCCTGTAGATACTTACATCTGTTCCTGGTGCTCTCAATCCAGGCGTATCAATAATCTTCACAGCTTTAGACAATGTGGGTACTTCGTATGGATCGTCAGTTAATGTAAATCCCGTGATGATAGATACCTCTGCAACTTCTTCGCCCCGAATAGCATTAACTGTAGAAGATTTGCCACTATTAACTTCTCCAACAAAAGCTATTTTCAACCCCTCTCTTAACTTTTTAATCAATTGCTTTGTGGATTCCGTATTTCTAAAATTTTTCATAGGTCGAAGATTGCGTTTGTAGGTGTGTTGGCTGTTAAGGAAATTGAGCGCTATACGTCCTATGCTTACTCTGCCTACTCTGTGTATTGCAAGTTATACAAATCCGATGAGCTTACCCTGGCTTTTTCAGCTTTTCTTGACTCCGGTTGGGAATCCGTTTAAGGCGATTTCACTTGTCATCAGACATCAGTAGATTTAGCAAATAGCCAGAAACACCTTGATAATTCCCTCATTATTCCTTAGAAATAACGAATTTGCCTAGCCAAAAAATGTTCTATTTTGCCGCCATTATTTTACCTACTTTCACTTTATTTAATCTGGTTTTATACGAGACTGTACGAAAATGTACCAAAAAGCTGGAAATGTGAGCTACAATACATAAAACATCACACTCCGTGACCAGATGGATCTTAAAGAAGTGTTAAAACTCGCAGATGATATAGTATTTGCTAAAACGGGTTAGCACCTTGACGATTTACAAGCAGCAGTATTGCAAGGAACTCTACAACGTGAGACATACAAGCAAATAGCGAAGGATTTTGACTGTTCTGAAAGTCGCATCAGGGAAATCGGATCGGAATTATGGCAGATACTTTCAGAAGACTTAGGGGAAGATGTTAATAAAAAGAATTTTCGATCGGCAATGGAGAGGTGGCAAGTTTCAAATGTCTCCAATTTTGCAAAAGATGTTGTAGGGATTGGTATCTTTAACATCTGTGGAGAAGCTAGACACCCGCCAAACATACCAAACTCAAACCCACCAAATCAAGAAACATCCCATCAAGAGTTAAGCGAGATGCCGGAATTAGGTGCTTTCTACGATCGCACCCACGAACTCCAAACCCTCACAACCTCGATTCTACAACAAAACAGCCGCCTCATAACCATCACCGGCGGACTCGGCATCGGCAAAACATCCCTAGCAATACAACTCGTACAAAAAATAAAAGACGACTTTGAATACGTCGTTTGGTGCAATCTCGATACATCCCCCACTCTCCCGGAATTTGAAGCCAACTTAATCCAGTTTTTCTCCCAGTCAGCAAAGCAAGACTCCCCGACAACCAACCAGAAAGCATTACCCCTAATTAAATATTTACAAAAACATCGGTGTTTAGTAGTCTTAGATGACATTCAAAACCTGTTCAGCAGCGGCGAATTAGCAGGAAAATATAAACCTGGATACGAAGAATATCGCTCTTTATTTAAACAAATAGAAAAATTATCCCATCAAAGTTGCTTCCTGCTAATCGGTTGGGAACCACCCAAAGAAGTTCCTCAACTCACCAGCGAAAATACTCCCATTCGTATTTTACAACTCGCTGGCTTAGACACCACGGCCGCGCGGGAAATACTCAGAGATAAAGGATTAGCAGAAATCGATAACTGGGAAATACTCATTCACCGCTACCAAGGCAATCCGTTATGGTTAAAAAGCGTGGCGACTCTGATGCAAGAGTTGGGAATTGGCGCGAGTGAGTTATTATTAAATGATACCGTATTGTTGCCAGAAGATTTGAAAGATGTTTTGCAGCAGCAGTTTAGTCGCCTATCCGAAATAGAAAAACAAGTCCTCTGTTTGTTTTGTCGGGAAAGTGAACCAGTTAACCTGGCAAAATTACTAGAATATGGCACTGTGCGATCGCCAGATTTGCTGAATGCGCTGCAATCTTTATCGCGGCGTTGCTTCATTGACAAAACAGGAAGTTTTTATACTTTGCCACCTGTCTTGAGGCAGTATGTCCAAGAATTATGATTTAACTCTTAAAAATCGCCTAATATGGTGTTGACTTTTCTCCGTCTTTTGCTGTACTATAAGAATGTATATAGAATAATGGAAATAGTGAGTTTTTTATTTTTGATGCGCCAATTCCCATTATAAATAAAGTATATGTCAATTCGCAAGAATTTGCAATACTAAAACAATACTTCTTTAGGCCGATCGCACTTCAGCACCAATCAATGAAATATTCCGCATCCAGCCCCAGAAACAACAGCCAAACATCTCGCTTTGACGGATTATCTTTGGACGATCGCAATCCCGACTTCATTAAACTAATGCTGCCGCTCTGGGAATGGCTGTACCGCTACTATTTTCGCGTCCAAAGCGACGGCTGGCACCACGTCCCCGCGAGCGGAAAAATGCTCGTTGTCGGCTCTCACAACGGGGGAATCGCCGCTCCTGATATGTTTATGTTCCTATACGAATGGTTCCACAGATACGGTACGGAACGCTTGGCCTACGGATTGATGCACCCCACGGTTTGGCAAGTTTCTCCTGATATTGCTGGTATGGCGGTGCAGTGCGGCGCGATCAAAGCACATCCGAAAATGGCGATCGCAGCTTTGCGAAAAAATGCCCCGGTTCTGGTGTATCCTGGTGGCGCCGAAGATACTTTTCGTCCCCATCACTTGCGCAATAAAATCTACTTTGCCGGACGCAAGGGATTTATTAAGTTAGCATTGCGAGAAGAAGTGCCGATCGTACCAATTATATCGCACGGTGCCCACGATACTTTAATAGTTTTGGCAGATTTGTACGAAGAAGTTAAGCGATTGCATGAATTGGGGATGCCGTGGTTGTTGGGCATCGATCCGGTAGTATTTCCGGTGTATTTGGGATTACCTTGGGGGTTGAGTATTGGGCCTTTGCCAAATCTGCCTTTTCCCGTGCAAATTCGGACTCGCGTGTGCGAACCGATCGTATTTGAGAGGTACGGTAAGGAAGCTGCGGGCGATCGCGATTATGTTGATGCTTGTTTCGATTTGGTCACCAATCAAATGCAACGGGAATTAGATTGTTTGGTTGGGAATGGGTAATTGCACAAATCTATTAATTGTGCTTTCGGGTGACTAATTTGCCGATCGCCTTTACCGCAATTTTAGGATGAAAAAGTACAGTCGGCGGCGCAATCATGTGCAGAACTTCCAAAAAAGCTTGACAAACTTTCGCATCTGTCACTAGCGCCTTTAACACCAGATCCATGTAATTAATTGTCAGTCGTGCAGCCAAGTTTGGTCTCGCACCCTCACTTCCCCGATAGCGCGAATCCTGACCGATCGCAAACGTCCAAGGAATTGTATGCAATTTGGCGACTTTTTGTTGAAAATGTCGCCCAAAGCCCGTTAAATCGCCTTCAGGATAGCGCTGACGCTGTTTTTGCAGACATTCATCCAGCATCTGAGCATCCAATCCAGCAACCGTCATTCCTTGGCCGTAAACTGGGTTGAAAGCGCAAACTGCATGACCGACAATTACCAAGTTTTCAGGATAACGGGAGAGGCGTTCGTAGTGGCGCAAACGGTTTTGTGTACCTCGATAACTGTACGCAGGTGCGATCGCCTTTGCATCTTTAATCGCATCATAAATCATCGGGGTTGGCAGACTGCGCGCAAATTCTACAAAACCTGCGTCATCTGCGGGCGGATAATCGCGATCGCCCCCAGCCATAATTGCTAGCCACCGATTCCCCTCGATCGGGAAAATTGCACCGCCGCGAGTGCGTAATGGCGGATCTCCTGATACAAATACTGGCGCTGTCTCTGACAATTTACCGCTGGATTCATAGATGCGCGTCGCATAGCCGACAAAAGCATTGATCACCGTTTCTGGCGGAGATTCGTAGCCGATTTTTTTCAACCATTTAGGTGTTTGGGAAACTTGGCCGCTAGCATCGACTACTAAATCTGCATTCAAATTGTCTTCATTGATGTTACCTGGGTTTTGGCGATCGCGCTTCCTCACCGACACTCCAGCAATCGCCGTGCCCTGAGAATTCGCCAGCAACCCGGTTACAGTCCCTCCTTCCAGGAAATGCACGTTCGTATTTTCTGTCAACCGCTGGCGAATTTGGCGATCGAGTAAATCGCGACTGAACATAACTAAATCATCTGGATCGGGGGTAAAATGTGTCGCCCAACCAGCCGGACTAAACCACCGGATCGACTTCGGATCTAACCTCGGAGCACCAGCAGATATCAGTTCGTTTTCTAAGCCGGGAAACAATTGTTCTAGGATGATTTTTCCGCGAGTCAAAAGGATGTGCAGGTGTCGGGATTGAGGAATACCGGGGCGAGGCGCGGGTTTTTCGGGAAAAAAATCTCGTTCAACAATACTTACGCGATCGAAGTGTTTTGCTAATACCCTAGCAGCCAGTAATCCTGCTAGACTACCGCCCATAATAATCGCGTGACTTTCTCGCTGCATCATCCCCTCCTTTCAAGGCTCATAACTAATACCATCTTACAAATTTTTGTACCAAACAAGTGTGGCGTTTGTTTACAGTCTACGAGCGATTACACAGGTGCGGATCTATGAGATTGTCGATATTTATTTAGGTATTTTTGAGGGCGACGCACCCTACGACTCACCATAAGTATTGTATTAGTTTACTATCTACGACCGATTACACAGGTGCGGATCTATGAGATTGTCGATATTTATTTAGGGATTTTTGAGGGCGACGCACCCCGCACCCGGGTGCATCTGGTTTTGGAAGCCTGAAGAAGCATGACCGCATATAAGTTATTAG
>NZ_JAUBOJ010000437.1:0-5772 GCF_036700185.1 Microcoleus sp. BM001215392
TGTCAACTGTCAACTGTCAACTGTCAACTGTCAACTGTCAACTATCAACTGTCAATTTTACCAATCAACTTCGGCCCTTTCCTCCATTACCCGCTGATAAACCCATTCGGTTTCCATCGCCAACTTCTGCCAACTAAACCGACGTTCCAAATCCTCATAAGCATTGTCAACCAACCACCGTGCATAACCAGGATTTTTCAGCACCTCCAAAATCCCCCAGGCCAAAGAATCGCGATTGTTAGCCTGAGTAACAACCCCAGTTTTCGTATGCTGCACTACCTCTGGAAGTCCACCCGCATTCGACACCACCACAGGCACTCTTGCAGCAAAGCTTTCTAACGCTACAATCCCAAAAGGTTCGTACAGACTGGGGAAAACCGCGCAGTCAGCTACCGTCTGGAATTTGTCGAGATGTTCCTCAAACATGAAGCCTGTAAAATAACATTTATTCCAAATTCCTAAGTTCCAAGCCAAAAGTTTGAGATGGTCTGTATTGCCACCGCCAACAATTACTATTTTGGCTTTTCCACCCATTTCCCAAATTACTTTAGGTGCAGCATTCAAAAAGACAGCAATGCCCTTTTCATAGCTAATTCTGCCGACGTAATAGACAATTTTCTCATCATCTGCTGCAAATAGGCGCCGGAAATTCATCGCGTCAAATTCATGCCAGCGCGGCTTTTTTTCCGACCTAATTCCGTTGTAAATTACCTCTATTTTGTTCCACGGAGTTGATAGTACCTGTTCGGCTTCCCGCCGCATATAATCGCTGCAAACAATGACGCGCCAAGCGTTGTAAGCGAGGTCGTTTTCCTTGGCGTTAATGTAGCGCTGTCCGTCATTGTGGAGGCCGTTAAATCGCCCGTATTCGGTGGCGTGGATGGTGACAATTAGCGGTACTTTAAAGGTATGCTTGAGGGCGATCGCCGCATCTCCCACCAGCCAATCGTGAGCGTGGATCAAATCAAAGGGGCCTTCTTCTAGCATTAGTTTGCCACCTTGGTGCCCCATGCTTTGGTTGAGGTTCGCCACCCAGTGAAAAAAGTCCTTGGCGTGCCCCACCACTACACGATGCACCTCTATTCCTTCCACCACTTCGTACATCGGCGCGTGACCGAACTCTACTGTAATTAAGTGAATCGAGTGGCCTAGCTTCACCAATTCTGGATACAGTTCCGAGACGTGGCGGGCGATACCGCCGACTATTCTGGGAGGAAACTCCCATGCCAATACCAAAATTTTCATTTTTCTCCCCTCCTAACAATTTATATATCTTAATGTTTATTGTTGACTACTTTATTGTATAATCGACACCCTAAAATGTTGATCGATCGCAAATCTATGCCCGAGGGCTGACTTTTGGCAGCAACAAAAACGGAAAATTATGCAGAAACCGGGTGTTTGCAGCAATTGCTCTCTGGCCCGGTTTCGGAAATATTCTGGCCCAAAGGGTGCGGGCGATCGCCCGCACCCTCAAGATTGCTTCAAAATCGGTTCCAACTCCTGGCGAAAACGAGCCCAAGCCGCAGCCGATGCAGAGTCAGAAACAGCACCTTTCCGCATCAAAATCGCGCCGTCTTCAAAGCCAACAATTCCGTAGTCTCCAGATTTGGACATTCGATCGATCGCCGGCACAATTTGCTGTAACTGTCCGCGTTCCCGGCGAAACCCAGTCTGATACTGCTGCAACTGCCAGACATCGGCAATTACATATTCCATCTTCACAGGTTCCCGGGCATCATTGCGGAGTTCAAACATCGGAAACCGGAGAATTTCCCGGCGGCTTGACAAAATCGGCACAATAGTATTCGTTGCAGCCACGCTAGCACTAGCAGGAATTTGAGCCAACAGCGGGCGCACTTGAGACACGTGCTGCCACTGTCTGATCAGAGGAACTTGCACCCAAGGATCGATCGCATCGGGCAAAATAAACGAAAAAGTCCGATTTGGGTTAGACGTGAAGGTAAAAAATAGCGACAAGCAGATGCAAAACCCCCAAAAGCGGCGAAACTGCGAAGACGAAGGGAAAGGAAACACCGCATTCGGAAAACGTAAGATTGTTTGTTCTCCCCTTTTAATTCTATCTTCTTCCTGTTGACGGCCAGCCCACCACAGGATCGCCCCGTAAAACAGCCCTGGAACCACAGTCATCGCATAGCGAATATTAATCGCCAGCACCGACTCACCTTTAGCTAAAAATAGCTTCAGCAGCGGGAAGCCTGCGATCGTCCAAGATGCGGGTGCTACCGCAGGAACCAAGGCTAACGGCAACCACTGGCCGAGCAGGTATCTAATCTTACCAACAAACGGCGTAAATAGCTCAGCTACCAACCGTCCGGGATTGCTCACCATTCCCCAAAGAATTTCCAGCGTCGAAGCTTCATCTCCATCGGCATATTGACCGAAGCGTTCCATCATAAACCGCTGGGAGATATCAGCAGAAAACAAAGGCATAATTAGATTGGTCAGGACGATCGTGTAACCAAAACTGAGAATGCAGACGGCCAAACCAGTCCGAGGATAGCGCCGGCTCAAAATCATGTAAGCTCCGACGCCAAACAAAACAACTCCCGAATCTTCTCGCACGGCCAAAATTAAAGTTGCCAGAATCCCAAACAGCGGCCAAGTGCGCTTCTCCATCGCCAGCAGCAAGCCGAAAACATAAAGCGGAATTTGACAAACATCGTGAAAATTGCCCAAAGTCGGGCCAATAACCGCGTTAGCTGCGTAATAGCTCACGGCAATTGTCGCCGACAGTCGCGGTTCTAGATGGTGTCTGGCCAGAGCGTACAGAACTAAACCAGCCGCCGTAATTAAAGTCACCTGCAACACCGTCAAAGTGACAGGAGAGGGGAACAGCGAGTAAATTGGCAGCCACAGCATCAGCGCCGGCGTGAAATGCTGCCCCAAGCGGTAATAAGATACAGACGGGAGCTGATTTTGGTGAACCACGTTAGTGGACAAAGCCGAAGACAGGGAACTCTCAAACAAGTGACCCCGAGTGCCGTTCCAAAAAAGTTGATTGAAAATGCCTTGGTCGTATGTAGCGTAAAAGCTGTAGTAGCGGTGCAGCGTCAGCAGCAGGCACAGCACAAAAAAGGCCGCCGCCACTTTCACCACTACCCGCAGCGACTCATTTTTCTTCCATCTCAAAAATGTCATTGGCCCGCCGTAATGAAATCATCGGACAATAGCATAAATCTAAAGTAAGTATTAAATTAAAGTAGAAGTGAAATAACTCGGCTCGGCAATGGTCAATTATTTTCACCCGATCGAAAAAGTCAACAGCGTCAATCCGCCAGGCACCGGCGACACCGACTGTTCTCCCGAACAGCCGGCAAATTCCGCACCGCCTTTACAGCTTTTGCTGTTCATCGACAAGCGTCCCTCTTCCAGGGAACAGACCAGACACATCCGCAAGTCCCTACAGGCTTTGAAGGCAGAGTGCGACTTTGAGCTTCAAGTCATCGACGTAGGAGAACAGCCGGATTTAGCCGAACACTTTAAACTCGTAGCCACTCCCTCGCTGCTCAAAATTCATCCCGAGCCCCGACAAACTCTCGCCGGCAGCAATTTGATCGCCCAACTCGAACACTGGTGGCCCCGCTGGCAGCGTTCTGTAGCAGAATACGTAGCTCAGCAGCAGTCGGCCTCGGCTCTGGCTGCCAATCTGGTAGACCCAAAACCGCTCTATTCGGTTGCTTGCGCCACCGAACTCGTGCAGCTTGCGGATGAAGTTTTTCGGCTCAAACAGGAAAAAGAACACCTGCAAGAGCAGTTGCAGTTGAAAGACAGGATTATTGCGATGCTGGCTCACGACTTGCGCAATCCCTTGACTGCCGCATCTTTGGCTTTGGAGACTTTGGAGTCAAATCAAAAGGTGAAGCAGGGGCAAAAGTCTCGTTTGACACCGACTCTGGCGGCTCATTTGATGAAACAAGCCCGCCGCCAAATCCGAATTGTCGATCGCATGATTACAGATATCCTAGAAGCAGCCCGGGGTACCAACGCTCAACTTCACATTCAAGCAAAAAAAATCGAACTGGGAGCAATTTGTCAAGATGTAATAGGGCAATTTCAAGACAAGTTTGAGGCTAAAAGCCTGAACGTAGAAACAGATATTCCCGCAGATTTGCCCTTGGTTTATGCCGATCCCGATCGCATCAAACAAGTCATAGTCAACCTGCTGGACAACGCCAGCAAGTACACCCCAGAGCAAGGAACTGTTAATCTTTCAATTCTCCACCGCACCGCTTACAAAGTTCAAGTCAGCATTTGCAACAGCGGCCCGGGAATTCCTGAAGAAAATTGCGCGAGAATTTTTGAAGACAGCTATCGCTTGCAGCGAGATCAATCAACAGACGGTTACGGCATTGGGCTGTCTTTGTGTCAAGGCATCATCCGCGCCCACTACGGTCAAATTTGGGTAGATTCCGTACCAGATAGAGGCAGTTGTTTTCACTTTACACTGCCAGTTCAAAAATAGTTGACAGTTGACAGTTGACTCCGAAAGCAGTTGGCAGTTGTCAGTTAACAATAAAAAACCCAATTTGACAGGACAGTTCAATGCGAACGCAGTGCAGCGATAATCTGTTCGTTTGCCTTGGGAAAAGTAAATTGGTCAATTTCATCGAGTGTCACCCAGCGAATTTCATCGCATTCGATCGTTTGCGGTTCCCCGCTGACGTAACGGCAGTGGTGCACGTAGAGTCTCACTGTAAATTTAGTGTAGTCGTGGTCAATTGTAATCAGGCGATCGCCCACTTCTACTACAATCCCCAACTCCTCCATAATTTCCCGCTGTATGCAAGCTTCGATGGTTTCCCCAGGCTCTATTTTACCGCCGGGAAACTCCCAAAAACCGCCATGCAGTCCGTGTTGTCGGCGCTTGTCAATCAAAATTTGTTGTCGGTCGTTCCAAATCGCAGCAACGCCGATAACTTTGTGGGCCACAGGAGAAAGAGACATAGTAATTGGTGATTGGTGATTGGTGATTGGTGATTCGTTATTCGTTATTCGTGATTGGTTATTCGTTATTCGTTATTGGTGATTGGTGATTAATCTTAGGCGAAATCAGGAGACTGCACGTGGCGTATCCCTACAATATTATTGGGGTACGGATACGGAAATGCCGTCTCCTCCGTTGCTATCATTTCGCTCGTGCAACCGGAATTGATATGACAACTCACAACTGCCAACTGCAAACTAACAATAGCCCCCGATCTTGCGAGGGGGGCTTGACACTTGTATAACTTAAATGTTAAGAATCAACTAATCATCAGAGCCGTGTCTCTCACTGGCTTCTATGGACTTTTCAAAAGTCATTCGCTGTTCGGCATTTTTCAGAAAATAGCCACTAATCATAGCCGAGGCGAGCAGTCTACCCAAATGTTCGCGACTGGTAGTAACTGTCACCCCGAAGTGTTCTGAAGGTAAATTCCCTAAAAGCCCTACAATATTTCGCTCCATTACTTGAAACACTTCGTGAGAAGTCGGCTTAGACAACTGAGAAACAGTGTCGGGGGCCATTGACTGTACGTATTGCCATAATAAATTGGCATTTTCTCCTTCTTCTTCAAAGAATTCTGGGGATTTATTAGATGAGTTGCTCACGAGTACCTCCGTTTCAGAGACAGCTTGTTATTTTAGACGCGGGCGGTTAAATTAAATAACCGTTATCCGATCGCTGCTGATGTTTATTACTAAGTAATTACTAATGTAGCAGGACAGTCCTAACAACCGAGTGAGCACAACCGAATTAAAGGCGGCGGT
>NZ_JAUBOJ010000438.1:0-5764 GCF_036700185.1 Microcoleus sp. BM001215392
AACTGTCAACTGTCAACTGTCAACTGTCAACTGTCAACTGTCAACTGTCAACTGACAACAGTCAACTGTCAACTGTCAACTGTCAACTGTCAACTAACTTTTTTTAGCTTTTAGCCAATAAACGATCGTATCTCCTTTACCTTTAACCGGAATTGCGCCCCGTTCCTCAAATAAATACCGATCTTTTAATTGTTCGTAAACAGCCGCAGTAACTTGAATAGATCCCGATAACCCCTGTGATTCCATCCGAGAAGCAACATTAACAGTATCCCCCCACAAGTCATAGATAAATTTTTTAGTGCCAATTACGCCAGCAACTACTGGGCCTGTATGAATCCCAATCCGAATTTGAAACGGTTCGCCTGTGTCCATTTTAAAATCTGCGATCGCCTCCTGCATATCCAAAGCCATATTTGCGATCGCTTCTGCATGATCCGCCATCGCCACAGGTAACCCACCCACTACCATATAAGCATCTCCAATTGTTTTAATTTTCTCCAAATTGTGTTTTTCAGTTAGTTCGTCAAACTTGGAAAAAATTTTATTGAGAAAATCCACCAATTCTAGTGGTGAAATTCTCGCAGCAAGAGACGTAAAATCGACAAGATCCGCAAACAGGACGGTTGCTGACTCAAACCTCTCAGCAGGATAACTCTCACCTTTTTTTAAATTTTCAACAATCGCTGCTGGTAATATATTTAGCAATAAATCATCCGACTTTTTTTGAGCCACACGTAAAGCTAGCTCAACCAACCGCCGCTCTTGAATTTCATTTTGCAAACGTTCTACCAGTTGTTCTAATTGCTTCGTTTGCTCTTGAAGTAGCTTTTGCTGACTTTGAATTGTTAACTGATTTGCCACTCGCGCCAATACTTCTTTACCTTGAAAAGGTTTAGTAATATAGTCAACTGCTCCCACATCAAACGCTTTCACCTTATCTAAAACGTCATCTAACGCGCTTAAAAAAATCACCGGAATGCAACTGGTTTCTGGTGAAGCTTTCAACTGCGCGCACAGCTCATATCCATTCATCTCTGGCATCATCACGTCCAGCAGAATTAGATTCGGCGGAAACTCCTGCACCGTCGCCAGAGCCCTTTTACCGTTCAGCGCTTTACGAACCTGATAGCCTTGCTCAGTTAGGATGGTAGATAAAAGCCGCACGTTATCTGGCGTATCATCAACTATGAGAATGATGGCGGAACTTGTCGGAGACTGATTGCTGTTCATGCGATCGCTAACGGTATTTTTTCAACATCCAACATATTAAGACTGACGCGCCCTAACCGCAGATTTCGCTAGGTCTATAATATCATCAAATAAGAAGTCATGTGCTAAATCACTTAAAACTTGTGCAGCAGTCGCCAATTCTGTAGGCATTTCTTCTATCAATCGCATGATTTTATCATCGTAGCATTCGTGAGCAGCTTTATGGATTTTCTCCACCCAATCAATAGGCATTTGAGACAGTTGTGCTTCTACAAATTCAAGATTGCCATAAATTCCATTAATTGCGCTTGTATTTTCGAGGTTGATAGCAGCAGGTTCCTCGTAAATATAGCGGACTCCTAAATATTTCTCTATGATAGAGAATAGAATTTTTGCTTCAAAGGGTTTACGAAGAAAATCGTCGCACCCTGCGGCTAAAATAGTTTTGCGTTCCTCTTCAAAAGCGCTAGCAGTGAGAGCCACAATCACCGTTTCTTTCCCGAGAGGATGAGATTTAATTTGTCGCGTAGCTTCATAGCCATTCATCACAGGCATCTGCATATCCATCCAAATTAGGTGCGGTTGCCACTCCTCCCATACAGCAATCGCTTCTTCACCATTTCTAGCTTCTCGCACCACGATGCCTAGCGGTGATAATAATCTTTCTATTACTAGACAGTTATCAGCGCGATCGTCTACCACCAAAATCCGGTATTCTGGTTGATTGGGTGCTAAACCAATCACTTTTTTCTGCGGTTTAAGCATTTCAATCTCGGTAGGCTCCGCCAGCCTGAGTTGAATATCAAATGAAAACGTACTTCCCACATCAGGCGTACTAGAAACCGCAATATCGCCTCCCATCATTTGTACAAATTTGCGACTGATTGGTAAACCTAGTCCTGTTCCCTGTTGCGATTTATAACCTGCTTTTGTTTGCTCGAATGGTGCAAATAACTTATCCATTTCTTCTGAGGCAATACCCTGCCCAGTATCTTGAATTTCAAAATTAAGGCGTAGAGATACGGGGCTAATAGAATCGGTACCTACACAGTCAAAATATTTGGGTGGCGAGGTTTCGGAGTTTATTTTAGCAGTTTTTGTTTCTGTATCCGCAAACTCTGCCGTTTGGCTCACCGGATTTTCTTCTACCTTGTTTTTGAGTCGCAACATAATCCTACCCCTCTCTGTGAACTTAATTGCATTTCCCACAATATTAATCAAAATCTGGTGCAATTTACCCTCATCTCCATTCACAAAGTGCGGTACACTCTCAGCCACTTCAAAACTTAGCTGCAACCTCTTAGATTTAGCTTTCAATCGGAACATCTCTTCTAAGGTTTCTAGCAGGCGCCTTAAATTAAAACTACTTTCGTTAAGCTGACTTCTACCTGCTTCAATTTTAGACATTTCCAAAATGTCATTAATCAGGGACAGCAAATGTTCCCCAGCGCGATTAATAATTTCTAGGTGTTGCTGGTGCTCATTTTTTAGAGATGAATCGCGCACCATTACTTGACTAAATCCCAGAATTGCATTCAAAGGAGTACGCAATTCGTGGCTCATAGAAGAAAGGAATTCACTTTTGGCGAGGTTAGCAGCATCAGCAACCACGACAGCTTTTTGCAGTGCTGCTTCTGCTAACTTGCGCTCGCTAATTTCTGTTTGGGCTTGTTCAAATAGAGTGCATTGCTGGATGGCAATTGCTAGCTGCACGGAAATTTGCTTGAGAGATTCTATCTCAGAAGAGTTCCAATGTCTTTGACTGCCGCAGTGATGGGCAATTAGCAAGCCCCATAAATTTTCCCCTTGCACAATGGGAACCACAAGGTTAGCTTTGATTTGAAACTGAGTTAGTAAATTAATGTGGCACTCTGAAATACCAGCGGTGTAAATATTGTCGATCGCGCGAATGTGTCCCTGTGCATAAATAGACACGTAGCCTTCACGAAAACAATTGTCATTAATGTCAATCCCCAAAATCGGCATCACACCTGTTGCCACCGATTCGACTGCTACAAATCCACTCCAATCTGGGTTAAAGCGGTAAATAACTGTCCTGTCAGTTGACAAAAACTGGCGGACTTCTTCCACAGCCGTTCTCATAACTTCTTCGAGATTGAGAGAAGACCGAATCCGCTCTTGAATGGCATCTACAAGCCGCTCCCTTTTTAGTTGCTGCTGTAAAGCTGCCTCTGCCTGTTTGCGAGCCGTAATATCTACTGCATAGCCTACACACTCCACAGGTAAGCCAGCAGCATCTTTGACCAACTTAAACTCAACATATATCCAGCGATAACTACCGTCTTTGTGCCTGAGGCGGTATTCCGCGAAAGTCGATTCTGTTTCCAATATCCGCTCGGATAAAGTAGCAATAATCTCTCGGTCTTCTGGATGAATGAGCCTCCGCCAATTAACGGAACCATCAAGCAATTCTTGGGCTTCCCAACCAATCAGTGAAACAACATTATCGCTGACAAATGTTACATCATAATTTTCCCATAATTTGCAGCTAAAAATAACCGCAGGAGTAGTCGCCAGCAAATATTGCAGTCGTTCGGTAACTGAGATCAATTTTAACTCGATCACCTTGCGATCGCGAGCTTCCATTTCTAAGCAAGTGTTGGTTTCTCTCAACTGTGCAGTACGCTCTTGCACTTTAATTTCTAAATCTTCATAGGCACACCGGAGAGCTAATTCTGCATCTTGACGAACGGCAATTTCCCGCTCCAACTTGAGATTAATTACTTCTAATTCTTGAGGAGTTTTTAATGATAAAAACTGTGGTAGTAGCGTTACCATCGATCCGGCCGTGTAGCAGGAAACAAGTGCCGTAATTGCTTTTTCAATCCCCGACAGCCAATAAGCGGGATGCCACAGCGTCCAAATTTCTAGCAAGTGACCGGTACCGCAGAGAATAATAAACGCACCAAATAAAGCAAATATTCCTAAAAAAGGAACATCGCGTCGCTTGAAAACAAAATAAATCAACATCGCCGGAATTGAATAGTAGGCGATCGCGATTAAAAAGTCGCCGGTTATGTGCAGCCACACCAAAGGTGTTTGCCACAAATAGCAGTGACCGTGCGGCATATACTGAGTTGGAGAAAAGATATCTTTGACTGTTTGCCACATAATGTTTAGTTGCCGATGGGAGCAAGTTGAATGCTCTTCTTGTTATTATGGAGTGGGGGGTGCAGCGGATGAGTGCAAGCAAATATGTTTGTATGGGCTATAGCATGACCGTAGTCAATATGGGATTATAACTAATAACTTATATGCGGTCATGCTATAGCCCTCTTCAAAAACCAGATGCACCCGGAGTGAGATTTTATAGCCAGCCTCATCTTTTGGTGGGACTGGCTTTCAGTTGACAGTTGACAGTTGACAGTTGACAGTTGACCTGTGGTAGCGAACTCTACGCAGAAGGAAGAGGATGCGAGTAATGAATAGTCTTCTTTTAACTTCTACGCCAAAGGGTTCCGGCTTTCAACCAATTCTTTCTGGTAAGACTCCACCGCACAATTTGATTTACAAAAACTTGACTATCCCAATTTTACAGCTTTACCAAAACTTTTTCTGAGCAAGTGGCTTGTTGGTGAGGTTTTAATTTCTAGGGAATTTGAATCACCAACTCAGTAGCCCTCCCAACCTCCCAAGTACAGCGCAAATAACCATCATGGGCTTGCATAATCTGATAATAAATTGCTCAACCCAGCTCGTAGCACAACCGATAGGTTTCGGGAGCATCCCATTATCAGCAATGCGAACTTGCACCCACTTGCCATTAACTAAAAGCGTGCGGATACGAACACTTAGCAGTTTGCAATGGGTAGATTGTCAGCGGTCATTGAAATTATTCTCAAATAACCTTTGTACGATTTTTCATGCGAACCCATCTTTTGTAAAGGATCGATAGCATTGCCAAAATATTCATAAATACTTGGTTGAGTTGTCCCGCGTATAATTCCAACTGTGGCAGATTTTCATACTGTTTCATCACTTAGACGGACGGTTTGGCTGTTATTTCGATCTGTGCTGCAAAATCATTAAAGTGCGATCGCTCTCTTGATTGATATTGAGCTTTTTCATGTCGGCTTGGTCTAAGTGGGAGAAGGTGCGTCAAGATTTAACGATATCTTTAACGCCCTATGCTCCAATTTTAATCGAAGCCAAAAAATTTGGCAAGTGTTCTCAAATAAAATCGATCGCGCCTGGGGACAGCCAAGATTTTTGGGATTAGATCCACTAGCACTGCTATTCTAGGTAGCTTCATCAGCGCCGTAATGCCTTCACTCCACCTTCAGAAACCTCAACTTTTACCCTCGGCTTTTACTTAATTTTAGTAAATCCTGAAGCTATTATTTATATTTTAATACCGTATGTTAACGGATAAATGTTTACAAAAAACATAATTTATAACTTTAAAAATCGCTGATTGTGGGTAATTCTCCTGTGTGACGTGCTGGTGCGTGCAGAATTTGGGCTTTAGGAAAACCAGAGGGGTGCATCTGGTTTTGGAAGCCTGAAGAAGCATGACCGCATATAAGTTATTAGT
>NZ_JAUBOJ010000439.1:0-5745 GCF_036700185.1 Microcoleus sp. BM001215392
CTAATAACTTATATGCGGTCATGCTTCTTCAGGCTTCCAAAACCAGATGCACCCCATTTGACGGGCGATCGAGCTTTTCCAAATAAATTTTATTGCGATCGCAAATTCCGCACATCCTGAATGCTGAGTCCCGTTGTTTGAGCTATGGTTGCATCATAAAGGGAGATACTGAATTTGTCCTGCCAATTCTCCCTCAAGGCTGCACTCCAGAAGGATCAGAATATCCTCAATTACCCTACCAATTGGTGCATCGAAGGTAACTTCAACAACTCCTGACATTGGCTTACCTGCGGCCATACGTTCATAGGCATAGCGCGTAATCGTAGCAACATCATGAGTCAACAAAATCCGATCTTCTTGGGCTGCCCATTCCTGGACTATTGGGTCATCTTCACCGGATAAGCCCACATCTTGGACGCGAACAATGTCAATGTCTGGTTTGCGACGCATCAAACCTCTAACAATTGTATTGTCAAAGTTTTCATCAGCTAGGAATTTCATGCGATCGCTCTTGTTGACGGGCCAGCAATCTGTCACGCAATCCCTGCGGATCAAACCTTGCCTCATTCATTTTGCGAATCTCTTGTGCTTGTTGCTGTCGAAGCTGCAAATATGTTTCGACTTCCTGCTGGTGATTGAGGTAAAAGGCGATGGTGGCATACACGTCAGCCAATCTCAGCGACGGATAACGATAAACGATTTCCTCTGCGGTTGTTCCCTGCTTAAACACTGCAATTACGGTATCCAAAGTTACGCGAGTTTTACCCACTCGCACCACACCGTCAGCATTAGTTTGCAGGGGTGCAGGTTCAGCTATAACTACTAATGTCATGGCAACCTTAACGCTTACTGTCTGAATTGTATCAGAACTTCGATATGACTTTGAGGGAAAATTTGAGTTAGAGGGGTAATATCGCCAGCAGCAATTTCCTGACGTACTATCTCAGCTAGACTATCCCACTGAGTGTCTGTTGTAGCTTCAAATTGAGCCTGCCACGCGCGTTCATCACCTATCTCTTCTTCCGCCATTAGAATGCGGATTAACTCTCGTTTCTCGATCGCAGAAAGCTGTCTAATGGTAGGGAGTAATTCTGTTAGTGCGATCGGTTGTTTTCCTACGATGCGTCTATGTTAACGGTAGCAGGTCAACGCAGTAATTGCAACTTCCAGGGGGAGTTTAGCAAAAAATGCCCCAACATTGCTATAATAAAGAATCTTAAAAACTCAACACAAAAGGCTGAGGTTAAAGTCGTGACAATAACTTCACAAGAAACGGATGTAGAAATTCAACAATTCCCGATTCTTCTGGGACAGGGAGGGGAAATTACCATTCCCCAGTTATTGCAAGATGCTCTCAAGGTCGATCGGGGAGATATGCTGGTGCTACTCCAAATAGGTAATCTGATCGTGCTTGCTCCCAAACAACCTCAAGTTCCCCAACTAATCGATCGGATTGCAACGATTATGGAAAGTGAAAATGTGGGTTTGACTGATTTATTGGCTGGTTTAGAAGCGGAGCGAGAGGCGATTTGGCAGGAGAAACAGTCTTGATGCGTAGGATATTTGCAGACTCCAGCGTGTTAATTGCCGGATGCGGATCGCGAACAGGAGCTAGTCGTGCTGTGCTGACAATGGCAGAAATAGGTCTTTTCAAGTTGGTTGTATCTGACCAAGTTTTGGAGGAATGCGATCGGAATATACGCAAAAAAATACCTGCGGCTATGCCAATTTTTACAGAGTTGCTAGCTGCTATCAACCCCGAAATTCAACCCGAGCCATCTCTCGAAGAATCATCGCGGTGGGCGGCTGTTATTGAAGCTAAAGATACCCCGATTTTAGCGGCCGCTGTTCTGGAAAATGTCGATCGCCTGTTGAGCTTAAATACCAAAGATTTTACGGCCGAAGTTGCTGCACAAAGCGGGTTAATCATTCAAACTCCAGCAGAATTTGTTACAGGAATTCGAGATATTGTAGGAAAAGGTTTGTTGTCAACGTGATGCGATGGTGATGAGCCATGAATCAGAAAGGCGATCGCACTTGTTTTTTTTGGTTAGGGCGATCGATATCTAGCTCCATACTACACTGCAAATAAATTATGGTGGATATTAACGCTTCGTTTCAATATCGAACTCAATTTTAATTGTTGTTATCCAGCTTTATTGCCTGCATTAAAGCTGCACCAGCACCAAAAGTATCGTAGGGCGTTGGTAGGTAGTAAATCTTGTAAGCTTCCAAAGGAAAAATATCCTCAGTGATATCCTCTTCCGCCATTAGAATGCGGATTAACTCTCGTTTCTCGATCGCAGAAAGTTGTCTAATGGTAGGGAGTAATTCTGTTAGTGTCATCGGTTGTTTTCCTACGATGCGTCTATCTTAACGGTAGCAGGTCAACGCAGTAATTGCAACTTTTAGGGGAGTTTCACAAAGATTGGCGCGATCGCAACTAAAATGCGATCGCGCGGTATGATATTACTAATGTTGAAACGATGTGGTAGTTGCGGGCGATCGCACTTAGTTTTTTGGTAAGGGCGATCGCACTTTGAGAATTATTCACACATTCTACAGCTTGAAGCACTTACAACTACACCATCAATGTACCTCCAAACAACCGGAATCATGGTTCGATCGTCTACCTCTGAGGAATGAACGAAAGAAGTGACTAACTGCCGCTCCACTTGAATCATATCCTTTGGTAGTTCTACAAATCCGTTGTTATTTGTGTGCATATGTGGCATACATACCCCAAGATTGTATTTGGCAAGTTGTTTGATAATGTCTTGCACTTCTTCAGTCTCAATCGCTTTTTGTGCAATTTGCAGACTCTCTGGCAGATTATTTAAGGTTCCCTCATTAATTTTGGTTTTCACAATTGATCTCCTACTCAAGTAATATTTTATACAGTAGACCGATCGCACAAATCCTGTAAAGGAAAAAAAGTTGGAAAAAGTGGGAACTTCCTAAAAATCCGACGCGAAGCCAAAAAAGTTGGAAAAAGTGGGAAAAAGTTTGCTATAGTAACTAAAATTATCCCACCATCCCACCTATGGACAGTCCTCAGATATTGCAATTTGTCGATGAAGCTGTCTGCGCCAAGACAGGCAAACATCTAAATAACTTGCAGCGGGGGATTATCGCAGGAATACTGAAGCGTCAAAGATATGCTGACGTGGCAGAAACTCATGATTATAGCTCCCAGCACGTTAAAAAGGCTAGTCACGAGCTTTTGCAAATGTTATCTGAAGTCTTTGGTGAACAAGTTAAGAAAAGTAATCTTGAATCCGTCCTAGAACGGCATATAAATCAGAATATAACAACTCTTGGCAATAAAAATAATCAAAAAATTATTGGTATTAACTACATCAACAATTGTTCTAATCCCTCCACTCCTACCCCATATCAAAGTCCACCGGAAACTACCGACTTGCAGGAGGAAAGCAAAAATCAAACTAAGATTGAAACAATTGATAAATTACGGCAGTTTGGCTTGAGCGACGAGCAAATTGCAGAAGCGCTAGATATACCTTTAGAGCAGGTTAAGCAGGTGGACTTGGAGGAGTAAAGTCTGGTACAGTAATAAAGAGGTAAGTTTTGAAAATAAATTAGGAGAATCAATTGAAAATCAAAATTATCATCCACGAAGCAGAAGAAGGCGGATTCTGGGCAGAAGTTCCTGCTATTCCTGGTTGTGCAACAGAGGGAGAAACCTTCGAGGAACTGTTGCAAAACCTCTAGGTCGCAATCGAAGGTTGCCTTAGTGAACTAAAATAAAATATCCCCAAATATTTTCAGCTATGAACACAAAACTCATTGAATCCTTAGTACAAATCATCCAGACACTTTCTGAAGAAGAGCAATTGCTAATCAAAGCAAAACTATTTAGTAACATCCCCTATCCTTCTACTGTGGAAATAACCCAGTTAGCCCAAAGCGGAGGAGCATTTCAATTCCTGCAAGATGAACCTGATATTTATACCCTTGAAGATGGAGAGCCAATTTAGTGCTAAAAAAAGGAGATATTGTTTTAGCTGAATTTCCCTTTACAGATTTGAGTCAGAAAAAGTTACGTCCGGCTTTAGTGCTGTGGGCAAGTTCAACCATAGATGAAATTACTATCTGCTTCATTTCTTCGCAAAATGTCACTAACCTAAGTTTAGATGAATTTGCTTTAAATGCTTCAGAACCAGAATTTTCTAGCACGGGATTAAGAGTATCTTCTAAAGTTAGAGTGACTCGGATTGTCAGTCTTGAACAGAGATTAATAGTGAGACGATTGGGCGAGTTAGGAAGTCAGCAAATGCAGCAATTGAATGCAACTATAATACAAGCATTTCAATTAGTATAGGGTTGTTGAGTCTCGCGCGCTTGCCGGAAACGATCGCAAATCCCTGCAATAAAAGTTTCGCCATCAATCGGTGGAGTATGTTTCGATATGGCAACAGCAGCATCTATCTTAACTCGCACAGAGTCGATCGACTGGCGATCGGCGCGATCGTACTCATCTAACAATCGCAAAGCAACTTCCAGCACTTCTTCGGCAGAGCCATATTTACCAGTTTGCAGTTTAGTCTGAATGAATATCTCTTGGGTTTTCGTCAGAGTAATGCTCATAGTATTGATTTACCCGTTTACTTTAATTATATCGCATCGATCGATCTTTGAAACTGGCGAGCTGTAAAATTAGCATACCTAATTATTTCAAACCAGCACCGGACGACTTCTCAGCGGCACAAGAATTTCATGCAAAACACTAGGCTTCGCACTAAGATACACTTCGGCACAATTAGCCTCGTTATATCCGACAATAATTGCACCGATCGCACTACCGATTTCAGGATACATCTCTTCACTCATCTCTCCCTCATCCAAAAAGTCTGGAATTTTAATCAAACCTTTGACACCATCTTCACCAATATTAACAAACACTCCAAAGGGAGCATGATATTCAACTTTACCCAGCAAAAACTGCCCCAATCTGTACTTTAACTTAATTTGTTCCCAGCTTTGACTATCCATAATATTCACTGTGGTTTGAGGACTCGTGGAAATTGGTTGAGTATGGCAAACAAGCGTTGATGTACAATTACCTCAATTCGCTCGTAACCGTCTTTCTCATCATAGCGATATTCCAGCGACTTGAAATACTGCTCATAACTTGACTTATCAATTGAAACCTCCAGTATCCCTTCTTTATAGCTTTGATTATACTCTTCTGCAATACTTCGATCGTTGGGGCCGGCAAAATAGCAATTTCCATCGACATAAGGAGGATTGTAGGGAAAATCGACTGGTTGAAATCCCTCTTTCAGTAATTTCTGACCTTTGCGTTTTTGAGGTGCTTTGTAAATCGTAATGATTTGGGGGGATTGTGACTGACTAGGTTCCATGTAAAATGCTTCAAATCTCCCTACACTTTCCTTCACTAAATGCTTGTTCTGCTTGTCGAATCAAGGGGTCAAATTTGCCTGCTTTCAGATCCTCTTCGATTTGCCGATCCCAAAGAGATTCTTGGAACTCTTCAAGCCATTCGACAAACTCTGCGAGTTCATTCTGTGGAAGTTGCTTTACTGCTATCTTGAGTTCGGCAATTTTCATGAGTAAGCAATTTTTTTTCGTAATATTTGTTTACGTGTTTGCTCTAATTATATAGCATCGATCGACATCACCGACCTTCGCCATCACATTATACCAAAGGGTGCATCTCACTTTTGAAGCCTGAAGAAGCATGACCGCATATAAGTTATTAGT
>NZ_JAUBOJ010000440.1:0-5736 GCF_036700185.1 Microcoleus sp. BM001215392
ACGGAGGTCATGCTTCGCCCCTACGGATATATTCGCTTGCATTGAGATGCACCCAACCAGAGAACCAATAATTAAAATGCCACAGCGTCCATATTTCCATCAGATGGGTAATGCCATAGAACAGAATAATATCGAGTTCGCTTGATGAGCAATTATCGCCCAATGCAGTCGGGGGTCAAACTCGAATCACAAACGAAGTAGATCGGCGCTTGTTGTGGCCTTCGCCTGCGAGTTTGACCCCCGAAGCGGTTAAAACGGCCGGTAACTACTGACTAATGAAATCGCTAGCAGTGAGAGTACCGGGCGCTACACCGTTAAGCTTCGCTAACAATTGATTAGTTCCCGTCACACTAATCAAAGTTTGATTGTTGCTAGATGTAATGCTGAGTTGATTGAAACTCAAGCCGGGATTCAACCCAATTAAATCCTCACCTTTGCGGAAATCGGTAATGATGTCGCTACCCACACTTTGATTTAGGAAAAATACATCACTTCCCGAACCACCGATCAAAGTGTCATCTCCAATATCACCGCTGAGGAAATCGGAACCAGCACCGCCGTAAAGTGTATCGTTGCCTTTGCCGCCGTAAAGCGTATCATTGCCGGTGTCGCCGCACATCGCATCGTTTTCATTACCGCCGAAGAGCAAATCGTTGCCCTCACCAGCATCGAGACTGTCGTTTTCTTTACCTCCGTAAATCGTGTCATTTCCCAGTTGACCAAATATCAGGTCTGCATCTTCATTGCCAAACACAATGTCGCTACCGTTGCCAGCATTAATTGTGTCATTTCCTAAGTTACCTAACAGATAGTCGTCGCCATCTTCGCCTAGCAAAATATCGTCATCTTTGCCACCAAAAATCGTGTCGTTGCCGATATTACCTGCAACAGTATCTTTGCCGAAATCTCCTCTCAAAAAGTCGTCGCCATCTGCGCCAACAACAGTGTCATTGTCTTTACCTGCGTAGATAGTATCGTTGCCGGCATTACCTTGAAGAAAATCTGTGCCTTCATTCCCGAAAATTAAGTCGTTATCGGCGCCGCCGTCCAGGTTATCGTTGCCGCCCATACCGTAGAGAGTATCGTTGCCGCCTAGTCCGTTAATCGACTCGTTGATGGCGCCGCCCGCGATTGAATCGTTGCCGTTACCGCCGTTGAAAGTTTGTTGGACGGGGTTGGGGGTGATAGTCGCAGGGTCGAGTTGCGGGGCGTTGAGGCCATTGAACAGGCAATCATCTGTACCCGATACGGGTGTGGGAGTCGGAGTCGGAGTTGGTGCGGGTGTGGGAGTTGGCGCCGGTGTGGGAGTCGGAGTCGGAGTTGGTGCGGGTGTGGGAGTCGGCGCCGGTGTGGGAGTCGGAGTCGGAGTTGGTATGACTGTACTGCTGAATTCAAAAGCGCCGATATCTACGATCGCACTTCCGTTATTATCACCATCTTGAGGGCGACTGACACCGCGCTGATCCGTAGCCGGCGCGCCCGCACCCGTGCCGGTATCAATCGCAGGACTTCCAGCTAGCAGCGGCAGCACCAAAGCGCCGTTAATGTTTTGCAGAGAGCCGAGTTTCGGATCTGCGATCGTCACATTTTCGGTAACATTATTGTCATTAGGATCGCCCACAGTAAATTTATTGGGAAATTGCAGATTATTTCCCCCGTCAATTAATGCGCGTCCAGTATGCTGACCGATTTTATAAATATTGCCAGCAGTATTGCTATCAAAAATCGAATTTTTGACAGTAATTGGGGACTTTTTAGGATCGTTAAAGGTAGAAATGCCTCCCGAATATTCCCCAGCGGTATTTTTGGCAAAAGTGGAGTTGACGATGTTAGTGGAAAAGGAATCTGCGTTAGCGATTACCATTCCTCCACCTTGTTGAGCAGCGGTGTTGCCATAAAATGTACTGTTAACAATGTTGATGTTGCTCTCTTCGCCTATCCACAAACCGCCGCCGTTATCATCGGCTGTGTTATTGGCAAAGGTACAGTTTGTCACAGTAAAATCGGCATTTCCCTGACGTACTGCGCCTGCTGAACCTCCTGTACCATCTGCTTTTTTGACAGCTTTGTTGTTAATAAAAGTGCTATTTTCTAACACCATTTTATCTGGAGGATAACCGAACAGAAAGGCTGCGCCTCCTTCTCCAGCTCCAATATTGCCGTCAAAAGTGCTGCCGCGAATAATGATGTTGCCACCGATCGCATCGTTGGTTAATTCGCTAGCACCATCGACGAAAACTGCACCGCCAACGTTTTTGTCTGTGCGGTTGCCGCTGAATGTAGAGTTTTCGACTGTCATGCTGCCCAACAGGTTATTTACAGCGCCGCCGTAGCTACCTTTGTTGTTGGTAAATTCACTATTTCTGATCGTCAGAGAACCACCGCTTTTAGTGGCGATCGCCCCGCCGCCCCGTTCGGTATTATCCGCCAAAGAACCGTCATTGCCACTAAACTTGCTGCTAATTACAGTTGTGCTGCTGCGGAAACCTGTATAAATGCCGCCCCCGAAACCCGCAACATTATTATTTACTTGGCAATTTTCTAAAGTTAAACTGCTGCCACCTCCCGTTTGAATGCCGCCGCCTGCGCTAGTTGTTTCGTTATTCGGATCGGTTCCAGACACTCGTCCGTTGGCAACAATCAGGTTTTTTAGAGTAACATTGGTTGCATCTTGTGTCAGGATTACCCGCGAATTGTTGTTACCGCTGACGGTTAAATTGCTAGCACTAACTGCGTCAATTGTCAAGTTTTTGTTGATAACAAGTTGACCGGAAGTCAAAACAATTGTTTGATTGGCAAGAGTGGAGGAAAATTGAATGGTATCGCCGGCTGCTGCGGAGGCGATCGCATCTCTCAATGAACCAGCACCGCTATCATTATTATTGGTAACGGTAACAGTCGCTAAAGTCCCTCGGTAATCGGCCATAGTCTCTGGAGTCAAGGCACTGGATGCTTCAATATCGCCCTTGGCAAATTCCAAATTCCAGTTACCACTGCGGCCAGTGCGATCGGTAGATGCAGCAATATCAGCTCCGGTTAACTCCGAAAGGCGATCGACAAAATTAGCTCCGTCACCCGCCGCCACATCGCAACCGTAAAGCATGATATCAGCTTGGTCGCTCAGCGTATTTCGCCACCCTTGCAACTGGCTTTCATACTGAGGTAAACTATCCGAATTCAGCGTCGCAGAACCAAGCTGCAAACTGCCAGAATTGCCGTGAGAAAAAATGTGAACCTGGTCTACAATTCCCCCCACAGCAGCAATTGCTTGCAGTTTCGCACTAATTTGCTCGACTCCGTTAGCATTTTTATCTAAAATAATCGTCTCTGCACTCCCCAGCACGCCACCTGCAAGAGTTTGATAATCATCTACATCAGAGTCAATGAAGACAAGAGATTGAGGACGAGAATTCCTCAGAAGAGATTGTGAATCAATACTGGTCAAATTTGAACTCATTTCGCATACCCTATGAAAATGTTTGCTATTTGCTGGTAGATTCACCTAGAAAATCTAAAAATCTAGATATTGACAGATGCAAAATCAAAAATTACGCGGTATCCGAAATTTGACTTCACGATCGACTTTGGTTTGTTTAACTGAGTCAACACCTAGCGACAGCTTCAGAGATTACGCATACCCTTCGTCTCAAAACTCGGTTTGTTTATGAGAAAATCTTGCAACGCTTGACGAGAAATCCAGTCACAAACCCGGTTTAACTTTGGTCGCGGGTGCGTCCTGAACTTGCATTTTCACACGACTAGATAAACACTGTTGGAAGTATTGCTCAGTCAAATACAAAAGTTATTTCATTTATCAAGAGTTGTAGGCAAAAACAGTAAGTTTTATTTTTATTAAATGCAGATATTTTAAAAATAAAACTTACGTAGCACCTCTATGTTTAGGTTGGCATTCCGCACCTAACTTACCTAATTAGCGCCTACAAACTTCTCGGAATTATTCAGATTAAATTCAGGAAACAGAGAATTAGTTCCGAATTACTGAGGATTGCTATAGCTAGCGCGCTATACATTCACCTAACCTCTAACCCGAATAATAGCGCCAAAGATCGCCCAAACTTGCCAAGAATCGGAAATTTAGCTTGTGAGAAAGGGGTGCATCTGTGCACGAGCAAATATGTGTGTATGGGCGATCGCATGACAGCAGTCAACATGAGATGATAACTAATAACTTATATGCGGTCATGCCGAGAGCCCTCTTCAAAAACCAGATGCACCCGTGAAAAAGCTTGTTTGATTCCAATACGCTTGGGTTAGTCTTTTTTTTGTGATTGCGAAGAACGCTCTTCTTTCGCGACGATCCGTAGGAAAGCAATCGCAATCTCTTGACGGTTTTAACCCAAGCGCATTGTGTTTTATTCGGGCGGTGCGATCGCGCCCGCGCACCTACCCGATGTTTTGCCCGCAGTAAGGTGCGCGATCGCCACCCTACCCGATACAGTTAGATTGTTACCTGAGTGAAATCGTTAGCGCTGAGAGTACCGGGCGTACCGTTAAGCTTAGCTAACAATTGATTAGTTCCCGTCACGCTAATCAAGGTTTGATTATTGCTAGACGTAATGCTGAGTTGATTGAAACTCAAACCGGGAGCCAAGCCAATTAAATCCTCACCCTTACGGAAATCAGTAATGATATCGCTACCCAGACTTTTCGTGAGGAAGAATACATCACTTCCCGAACCGCCAGTCAAAGTATCGTCCCCAACATCGCCGCTGAGGAAATCGCTGCCAGCACCGCCTGTGATGATATCGCTACCCTTACCGCCGTAAAGCGTATCGTTACCCGCGTCGCCGCAGAGCACATCGTTTTCATTGCCGCCGAACAGCAAATCGTTGCCCATACCGCCATCGAGACTGTCGTTGTCTTTGCCGCTGTAAAGCGTGTCATTTCCTACATCACCAAACAGCAAGTCTGCACCTTCATTGCCGAACACAATATCGTTGCCATTGCCAGCACTAATTGTGTCATTTCCTAAGTTGCCTAACAGGTAGTCGTCGCCATCTTCACCGAGCAAGATATCGTCATCTTTGCCACCAAAAATGGTGTCGTTGCCCATACCACCGGCAACAGTATCTTTGCCGAAATCTCCCAGCAACCAGTCGTTGCCATCGTCGCCAACAACAGTGTCATTGCCCTTGCCACCATAAATGGTGTCATTCCCAGCACCACCTTTGACTAAATCGTTGCCGTCATTGCCGAAGAGCAAGTCGTTATCGGCACCGCCGTCAATGTTATCGGCACCGCCCATCCCGTAGAGAGTGTCGTTACCAGCAAGTCCGTTAATCGACTCGTTGATAGCGCCCCCCATAATCAAATTGTTAGCGTCGCTGCCGTCTAAAGTTTGTTGGACGGGGTTGGGGGTGATAGTTGCAGGGTCGAGTTGCGGGGGGTTGAGGCCATCAAGCAGGCAAGCATCCGATACCGGGGTGGGTGTCGGCGCCGGAGTTGGAGTTGGCGCCGGAGTTGGTGTGGGAGTTGGAGTCGGCGCCGGAGTTGGAGTTGGCGCTGGAGTTGGTGTGGGAGTTGGAGTCGGCGCTGGAGTTGGAGTTGGCGTCCCTACCGGAGTTGGAGTTGGCGCGGGAGTTGGAGTGGGAGTTGGAGTCGGCGCCGGAGTCGGAGTTGGCGCCGGAGTTGGAGTGGGAGTTGGAGTCGGCGCTGGAGTTGGAGTTGGCGCCGGAGTTGGAGTGGGAGTTGGAGTCGGCGCTGGAGTTGGAGTTG
>NZ_JAUBOJ010000441.1:0-5714 GCF_036700185.1 Microcoleus sp. BM001215392
CCAATCCCCAATCCCCAATCCCCAATCCCCAATCCCCAATCCCCAATCCCCAATCGAAGATGGTATAACTTCTTTTTCACCTCCAATGTCCCATGCCCAATACCCAATGCCCCTAATTCCTCTAATTCGTACACATAATTTTTTGTGCCATACCCGCCCCCAAACCAATGCGGTTGTCGCCAATCCCCACAATCACCGATCCCCCAGAATTGCTGACGATTTGAACTTCGATGCCGGGGACTAATCCCATGCCGATGAGGCGTCGCACTGTGCCTTCTGAACCTTTGAGTTTGACTATCCGCAGCTTGTCGCCAACGCTTGCCATCGCTAGCGGGAATGATTTACCTTGAGCTGAGTCTGGCTGAATTTCTGTGCTATCATCTGCGGTTTTAGAGACGGATGGTGTCTCGCCGTAAAAGGTAAAAGCCCCGAACTGTCTGGGGTTTAGCTGTTCGTTTTGTTGGCTGTATTCTTGGGTGTTTTCTTTCATCTGTTGTGCTTGTCGATCGATTTTAGTAATTTTTTGCTTAGGCTTGCTTGTCTGCCAGACTTGAGATTAATTCTCAATACTAGCGGCGCACTGTAGCATACATTGTTAAATTTTTCGTTTCCGCGAATTGTTTCCCGTTGTAATATTTCCGACGCAGCCATCTACCCCGCCCCTAAGGACGATTTTTTGGCGTGTTCCTAGTTTTAATCTCTCTTCCGTTAGATGCCAATGTGCGAGCGAATCCGTAGACAGCAATACTGACTGCTCTTAAGCATAGTAGATTAAAAAGGAATTATTGGCAACTATTCTCAAATAATTTAACAGACGGTTAACAAACTCAGCCTTAAGCGGGCAAGGGATACGAAGTCTCGATCGCATTTTCAGGGGTCGATCGCCCTAAATCCTCTAGCGGGCGATCGAGCATATATACTTAACTGTGAGGGCGATCGCGGGGGCATCGCCCCTAATTTACAATTTATCAAGAATTATGCCAGCAAGTTTTCTCCCAGAGTCGATCGCACAACTCACAGAATCTACCTCAATTAGCTTAGCCCAAAACATCCAACAAGAGGCAATTACAACTCCCCTAACACAGGGGCCAATTGCCACAACCTACGTGCGCCAAGGCAGCGGAAATACGCCTATTTTATTAATTCACGGCTTCGACAGTTCCGTATTTGAATACCGCCGCCTGTTGCCGCTGCTTGCCGAAAAAAATGAGACTTGGGCGGTTGATTTGTTGGGTTTTGGCTTTACAGAAAGAGCGGCGGCTTTACCATTCAGCGCGGGGGCAATTGGAAGTCACCTTTACTATTTTTGGAAAACGCTAATTTCCGAGCCGATAATCTTAGTTGGCGCGTCGATGGGAGGTGCAGCAGCAATAGATTTCACCCTCAATCATCCCGAAGCTGTCAAAAAATTAGTCTTAATAGACAGTGCTGGTTTTGCGGTAACATCTAACAAGGGAAAATTTTTAATTCCTCCTTTAGGATATCTCGCAACTTCATTTTTGCGATACCCTAAAATTCGCCAAAAAATTAGCGTCAATGCTTATTTCGACGAAACTTTGGCTACTGTTGACGCACAAACCTGCGCGGCTTTGCACCTGGAAATGCCCAATTGGAATCAAGCTTTAATTGCGTTTACCAAAAGCGGCGGTTACGGCGGTTTTGGGGCAAAACTATCGCAAATTCAGCAGCAGACCTTGATTTTGTGGGGAAAACAAGATAGAATTTTAGGGACTGCGGATGCAGAAAAGTTTCAAAGTGCGATCGCAAATTCCCAACTAATTTGGATACCGGATTGCGGACACGTTCCCCACTTAGAAAAACCACAGATTACCGCTCAACATATCTTAGATTTCACAGCTAAAGTAGCAGGTTCGTAGTCAGGACTTCAGTCCGCATCTCTTATCAGAGGACTGAAGTCCAAACGATCAAACTTTAAACCTTCGGTAAATACTTTTGTACAATCGTCCATCCTGTGAGCAACACAATCACAAATCCCCCACACAAAGCCAAATTAGTGCCAATGTGTAGCGGACGCGCCCAAGGATTTTTAGGGCCAATTTGCAGCCCGCTTCCCACAGAAACCAACATCAAAGCCACAACCGCTAACCCCGCCGGTAAATGAGCTGAGTGACCCAAATTCCCGTAGTATCCCAGCGTACCGACTACGCCAATACCCAGCAGTAAAATTACCAAAGTCGCCATCCCCGTACCAGTCGCCAAATGAAAGGGACGCAGCCATTTTGGGCGCTGCTTTTTGGTACTGCGGGCGACAAACATCCATGTTCCACTAACCGCCAGCAACAGGTAAGCTAGCAGGGAAACGCCCATTGACCAAGCCGCTATTTTCCACAACCACAAGAAAGAAGGCAAATTCATGATTTAAATCCCTAATTAGGGATTTGCCAGAAAGGTTTCTTTCCGATTTTACCTGGAAATACCGGGCAAAATAAATATTTTGGGGAAAAAGCGCGATCGGCTATCGGCAGCAGCATCTGTCTGACACTGAAAAGAAACGCCAGAACTCATACTCAGCTTCATTGACGTTATTGATATTAGCTGAAAAAACGCAACTGGTTGGTCAACTACTAACTCATCTCAACTACATCATTCCCAATCCCAAATCTCACTCAAGCAAATCGAAAATGGTAAGTATAAGCAAGAAGGAAGAAGATATACACAGCAACCTTTTTAGCGCTCCGTATTTTACGTTTAATTAGGTGGACTCACTTAGTAGGATGTGTCCCTTCAGTATTTAGGAACCGCCTTCCCATTCTAGGTTCGTGCTTTTGCTGTCCACGAAGGGCATTTTATAAAACCCGAATTTTTGTTCTAAGATTAATCGGAAAAACGGCAGACCTTCTATCAAATATCTTTTCCACAACCTTCTCGGTTCGCTTAACAGTCGGTACGCCCATTCTATGCCAACTTCGCTCATCCATTTAGGAGCTCTTGCTTTGCAACCAGCTTCAAAATCAATGGTTGCACCTACGGCTAAGAAAATTTTGACGTGTGTGAATTTGCTCTGATATTTAACCAGCCACTTTTCTTGCTTGGGCGCTCCTACTCCGATCGCCAAAACTGTAGCTCCAGATTGATTGATCGCATCGATTATTGTCTCACACTCTTCCTCATTTTTTTCAAATCCAAAAGAAGGGGAAAGTGCTTCAACCACTATTTCTCTACCAATTTTTTGGTTGATTTTTTCTTGGGCTTTCTTGGCAATACCTTCCGCCGCTCCTAGCAAAAATATTTTTATATTATCGTTATCTTTGTGATACATATAAAATGCCGGAAACAAGTCTGAACCAGAAATTTTTTCCTTCAGAGGAGTACCAAGAAATTTTGAAGCATACATCAATATTTGACTGTCGCAGACTCTATAACTCGATGTATTGTAAGCTTCATAAAAGTCGCGGTCATACTGCAACTTAATTAAGTGGTCTACATTGGGTGTAAATACGACACCGCCTTCAGAGTCTAGTTTTTCAAACAACTCTGTTATTGACAAGTTATCTATAGATACATTCAATAAATTCACTGTGTTCATTGCTTGTTACCTTCTAGTTTTAATCTTAAACTACAACTCAAACTGTCACCTACTTTGCACCCTCGTGTTTTTGGCTAATTGTTCAGGCAGGTGAATATACTTTCTTAAGTATATCCCTCTACAAGCTAACTGTCCACCAAGGAATTTTAAAGATTGTGTAAAGCATCATCTCTTTTCAGCCACAAATGAGCAAAATTGATTAATTTTTACAAAATGAAACATATTTTTTATTTTAAACATAATTCCTTGCTACTACTTAAATTTTTGTAAATTAAGGTAAATTATTTTCAGTTTTGACACTAACTCTTACCAATTTCAACAACTGATCCAACATTATTTCTAGGGTGCGGAGCCATCCACCATCCCTTGCATAAAGCTCCAAAATACCACAAATTTACAAGCGACAATATTTGAGGAGACAAACCAAACATTTGTTTGCTAGAAATACTTGAGAACCATGGTAAATTTTTGGGACTCTGAGAAATATCGCAAAACTCACGAGCTTGATTTGATGCCAAAATTAGAGATTTTTGAGTTTTTGTATGCCGTGAATCCAAAAAATTTTCAAGCTTGGAGCGCCAGGGTCGATCGCTCAGAGTCAAAATTATCCTGATTTTTGGTGAACCAGTGACTGTCTTTTTGGCTGCAAAGTCGTTTTGGTTTTCTTAGCCTTAAGACTTTCTGGGGCTTTTAACACCAAGCCAGATATTGCTCCAGCAATGACTGCAAAAATCGGATTAGTCATAGCGTTCAAAATACAGTCAAAGACGTACATAGTTAAGGCTACTCCCAGGGCCGCAGCGGGCGCTACTTTCGGATTAGACCAGGTTCGGGCGGGATACTTGAAGGCGCAAAATACGACAACAGGAAGTAACAATGAACAAAATAAACTAGCTAAGCCGACTGCACCGTGGGAACCAAATGAAATAATCCACAAGCTGTCTGTGACCGAGATATCTTTACCATACTGGTTGTACACGCGATTTCCCCCAGAATCCCCCCAGCCAAACAGAAATCTTTGCCGCGCTTTGTCCCCCAATATCTCTTCCATGTCAAATCTAAACTTCAGAGAGGCGGCTCGTTCTTCACCAAATATGGGATTGATTACACTCATCACGTCTTGGCTGGAAAATTGACCGGATGCAGCTACGTACAGATAAAACGTTATATATCCAATCACGAATAGTAGTGGCAAAGAAGTGCGAAACCACTTGCCACAAAATAATATGAGCAACGCGATAAAAAATAAAGTATAGGCGCCTGTAGAACGGCACAGGAAAAAAGCTATAGTTAATACAATTGCTAGAGTTTTGATGTTGCGGCCCTGAAACTTTTTGAGCGTCCCAGTTTGCCACAGCCAAACTGCGATTAAGGCTGCTGTCATCATCCACACGCCCACCATCAAACCGTGCTGCATAAATACTACCGGTCTCCACCCCCCCATGCGCCTTGCTTGACCCCAGTCCTCAAAGGCGCTGACGCCGTATATCATTTGGTGCAGAATAGGGCCCCTAACCCCTTCTATTAAGGTAAAAGGAATGTAGGCTAACCCACCGGCAAGAATTCCGATCGCCAATTGTCGCAGCCCGTCTAAACTACCGAGATACAGCCGTCCTAAAAAATAAGGCATACCCCAAGTAATTATTTGGTTGAAAGTTGGAGAAATCGGGCTCCCACCATTTGTAACTTGCGAAACAATTGGACACAAACAGCAAATTACCATTGGCACGTCCAGCCAACCAGGTTTAAAAGTGGTGATCCGCTCAGTGTCGTAGACAATAGTCGCCAGCAAAATTGCGTAGCAAGATGCCGATATTTTGGTATAGGGCGGCAGTAGGGGGATGGGATAAGAAGCTTGTGGCAAAAATAGCCACGCTACCACAAAACTTATAATTACCGCCCGCTGAGTCGGATATCTCACAAACAGGTAAAAAACGATCGGAATCCAGCCGAACATCACAATTGGAATTAATGCAACCATAGGTTTTTTTTGGCAGTAAAATTGTAGCCAGACAACTCAATTTTCCGGATAAAAATTATCGCAACGATCGCCTTTTCCCCGGATCTTTTAAACCAACCTCAATTTCACGCCTTGTCTGTTAATTCCGGCTGACCAGAAAGAATTGGTTGAAAGCCCGCCCGCCCGATCGGGATCAATTAAAATCAG
>NZ_JAUBOJ010000442.1:0-5709 GCF_036700185.1 Microcoleus sp. BM001215392
TACAGGGATGGAGCCGATACCTACAAACCTTGAATTATTTACACCGACTTACTTATCCGGCATAGGCCTCGGTGGCCTCGGTGGCCTCGGTAGCCTCGGTGGGCATACCTCACCACGCGATCGAACCGCTATAAAAGCGATTTCTCAACAATTGCTGGACAATTCTATTATTACAATTCCTTCTCAAAAAACGAAGCCACCGCGCGCGCGATGGCTTACTTAATTCAGCTTACTAATAGCAGTTGGCAAAAAATGCAACTGTAGGGACATGGTTTAAACCATGAGCTTTATCAGTCCTCGAAAATCGAAAATCGAAAATCGAAAATGCTATAACCCAGCTCTACCAAAGTCCTCTCACAGGAGGAGCCGGACGGGGAGCTGGAGCCGGACGGGGAGCCGGAATCGGAGCCGGAGCCGGACGGGGAATCGGACGGGGAGCGGGAGCCGGACGCGGTGGCGGCTCTGGAGCTGGGGCTGGACGTGGTGGTGGGGTGGACGGACGAACCACCGTTGTGGATACAACCTTATAGTTGGGGATCACAACGATATTGTCCACCTGAGACCCAACGTAGCTAGCCCTGACTTTCATTCCCGGTACGAGGCCGAGAATTTTCAGGACGCATTTTTGAATCCTGAGAGTCCTGTATGGGGCGTTTTCTTCGCGAATTGTTACTACGTCGCCAACAATACTTTTAACAAAACCAGTGACGGTTTGAGCGTTTGCTGTTGTGGTGGTCTGCGTTTGGGCTATTTCAGTTGCAGGGTTAGCCATCGCAGGATGCACTGAGACCGCCGAAATTAGCACCGACAGGGTTGCACCTGTCAATAATTTGATGTTCTGAAGACGCATTGAAACCTCACATTAACTTCTGTTCAGGGTCGGGTTTGCTTCCGCAGTGCGAAAGTTCCAACCTCTTGACCTAATCCAGTTTAATCCCCGAAGTAGGAAATTTAGGACAATCTCAAAAAAGATTATCGAACAAGTGTTGAAAGACTAAATTTTACACGATAAGTTCCCGATTTACACCAAGTTCAGGGCTTGGCATCTCTAAACTGCGGGCGTGATATATTGAGTTTGTTCGATCGACCGAACAGCCGTTTTTTTTTGCGCCCCTAACTGTTGTCGCAGGGGCCCGAAACTCTGCCAAAACACAGATTGTGCTGACCGGATGCAGCAGCCCCACAGTTTCAATTGTCGAGCGCGACCCTGCGACAGCTAAAAAAATCTAATTAATCGGAGGTGAAATTCTATCATTTGCTTGCAGTATCTACCCATCTACAGGGGTGGTTTGCCAATATCTCTCGCAAAGCGCCATCGTTAGCGGTATAAAATCCCAGTTTTTTTGGTATTAGTGGGTAAGTTTTGTGTTGAATTATATTATATCCGTAAAATTACCGATAGTAAAAAATATTAGTTCGATCGTTCGGACTGAGCGTCCGCATCTAATTTTAAGGACTAAAGTCCGAAGGATAAAACCATTTTTTTTGTAGTTAAACAAGTTATAATTTCTGGAAGTCAAACTAAAAAAATCGCGGCGCATTGACAGTCAAAAATCATCTCAATCTTTAGATATTGGGTGCGGTTAGCGGATAACTAGATAGGAACTTTGTAGGAACTGCTGGTGAGGAGTGTAGCGAACAAAATAATGGTAAACAGCAAATTTTTATTTAACAAGTTAATTGCGGTGAGTTTGAGTGCAGCGGGGCTGTTTGTAGCCCTACAGCAGCAGGCGGCCGCCCAATCGGTGGCTAATTGGAATGGTGGTGCGATCGCCCAGCGCTCAAAATCCGAGGTAAAATTGCCCAATCTCGGAGTTCCAGAACTGCCACCCCTGGGCGAACCGTCTCGGTATCTTCCCCAAGAACCAAAGGCTGCGGAAAATCCAGTTGAAGAAGTGCGTTTAGTGCTGAGATTGCGAGAACGTCGCGTTTATGTTTACCGCAAAAACAAGGTGCAAGCCAGTTTCCCGGTGGCTGTGGGGAAAGACGGCTGGGAAACTCCCACGGGTAGCTTTAAAGTCATGCAAATGATTAAAGATCCGGTTTGGGAGCATCCTTGGACGGGAGAACTTGTACCCGCAGGGCCGGACAATCCGCTGGGTACGAGGTGGATCGGGTTTTGGACGGATGGTAAAAATGCGATCGGTTTTCACGGGACTCCGACTCCAGAGTCGATCGGGCGAGCGGCTTCTCACGGTTGTGTCAGAATGTTCGACAAAGATGCCCAAGCTTTATTTGAGAAAGTCGCAGTTGGCACTCCGGTGATAGTTGAGAAGTAATTATTCGGAGGTTTAGATCCCCGGCGATTGAAATCGCGGCTACAAAAACAAAGTCCGCCTCCGCGGACTGAATAATTTCTTAGTCCGCAGAGGCGGACATCGTTTGTGTAGTAGCGGTTTTAACCGCCGAGTTTCAACGACCGAGTAATTTTGATATCAAATAGATTGCTGATATTTTTCCAGCAGTTCCGGGATATAATCGTAGCCATCAACACCGATCGCCGGAATGATATTGGGACGACTTTTAACCAAAGATTGTTTAAAAGCTTCCGCCCCCATTTGTCCGCGCAAAATTGTCAGCAAACCAGCCGATTGTCGCCATTCCATCGCCCCAATTTGCTCCAAAGTATACATCCCCAAACAGCCAGCAAATATCGCTTGTTCTAATTGATTCAGGCTGTAATAAGCTTGAGCTAAATAAGCTAAATTGAGACCTTGGAGATATAAGTCGCCGGAAAATTGAGCAGCTTGCCAACCTTTGACCAAATATTCGATCGCACCGGCGGCATTTTCCAGAGCAATTTTAGCAATACCGAGGCTGCTAGAGCAAAAAGCTTGACTTTGGCGATCGCCCAATTTTTCGGATAATAACAAGCCTTGTTCCAAATAGCCGATCGCACTTTCATAAACCTCCGGTTCCGCCTCCTCCAACTGCCGCGCGTGGAACACTTCGCTGTAGCCCAAATTAGCCAGCGCGTTCGCCTCACCTTGCCGCTCTCCCGCTTGCCGTGCCATAATCAAAGCCCGCTGGCTGTAATTAATCGCTTCCTGATAATTTTTTTGAGCTACATAATTGCGGCTGATGTGATTGAGATTCGCGACTTCGCAGGCTTTATCTCCTTCCATGCGGGCGATTTCCAGCGATTGCTTGTGCAGTAAGATCGATCGTTCGTAAGCCCCCGCCGCCTGCATCGAATAACCCAAAAGCGTCAAAATTCGAGCCTTCGCTTGAGTACCTTCAACCCGGCGCAGCGGTTCATCTAAATAATCCAAAGTATGTCGCAAAGCTTTACCATCAAACGAAGCAAAAATCCCGCCGTAAAGCGGAAAGTATTCCCGCCCAGAAAACGCGCGCAAAATTTGCAAAGTCACTTGAAAACAAGCATTTGCCAACTGTTCGCCGCTCTTGGTAGAATTATTAAATCCACTAGCTAGCTGACTCCAGATTACCGAAAAAGTAATGTAAGTAGAAATCGAAGCCTTTGTTGACACTTTGGAATCGTAAACTTGCTTGTCGAACCATGTTACCAATGCCCGCTGCAAGCACTGCAAAATAATCGCCAATTCCACCAATGTACCTAATTCTACATTAGACTGCTTCCCTGCAAGTTCAACGATCGATTCACCCCTGGCAATAGTTTGTAAAAGAGCGTTAGCAAAGGCACTATTAACTTTTTTGGCCCAAAAAGCCCAAGGCCCATTTTGTTCGGGACTGCCGCTAAATCCTAGCTGCTGCGGCTGATAAATCCAGCCTACGAGTTCCGGTTCCAAGCGCTGCCAAGATTCTAAACCTTTAGCAATCCCGGCGGTAATTTGCTGTAAATCTCGCTCGGTTTCGGGATTGGTAGTTTGCAGCATTTGTTGGTGTACAGATTTCGACAATTGCTGCAATTGATCGAGAGTCAGCGGATGTTCTTTATTGGGATCGATTATTTGCAATATTGCCAGGAGGCGGCCGTTGGATTCGGCGGCCAGGATTTGTTGGATGGAAGATGCGATTTCGCGATCGACGCGGTTATTCTTCTGCCACCGTTCCCATTCTCCTTGGATAGTTTTTAGCGCTCTGAGGCTGCGATTTGCCTTGGCTTGTTTGATTTCGTCCTTTTCATTTCGGAGCAGGTTGTCGGTGGCATCGAGGCGTTCGCCAAAACAGCGTTCAAAGATTTCGCCGGTGCCGGTGCCAATGTCTTGCACCAACATTTGATATACTTGTTCTTTCGAGCGAATTTGACCTTTGAGGGTGATTTCGACAATTTTATCGATCAGTGCTAGGTAGCGATCGCGCAATGAAGTAGATTCTGGCATAAGTTATTTTTAGTTAATAAGTTTTTATTGACACTGCGCGCCGTATTGCAGGCTGCTACTTAATTTTACAGATCATCTGGATTAATGCCCATGTCTCGCAGGCGATCGGCTAATCGATTTGCTCGCTGACTTTCAGATTCAGCCCGCTGTCTTTCAGATTCAGCCCGCTGTCTTTCAGATTCAGCCCGTTGACTTTCTAATTCAGCCCGCTGACTTTCAGATTCAGCGCGTTGACTTTCTAATTCAGCTCGTTGTCTTTCAAATTCTTCTGGAGTCAGAACCCAATCGCCACTAGCATCGTACCAGCGCAGCCACAACCTCGAAAAACCTTGATAGCAACCTTCCCACAAACCAATACCTAACTCTAATTCTGGTATCCAGAATCGCGAATCAGTTAAAATTTGTTCGCAGTAACGATTATCAATCAATTGAAATACTCTCAGTTGATTAGTGTAGCGACTAAAAACAAAGTAGTAAGGAATCTGCAAAATCTCTTCATAAACTCGCCACTTAGTAGGCGGTTTATTTCGGACTTCTGGTGTGATTCCCAAATCTTCATCTTCAGTTCCAGGTGACAGCAGTTCGACTACTACTAAAGGACTAATATTTTCTTGCCACATCACGTAGCTGAGGCGCAAGTCCTCACCTCGATAAAATCTCGAAGCTCCCAAGACAACAAACCAATCGGGTCTTTTATACCAATTGAGATGATTAGAATCGTAGTATAGATTGAGGTCTGTGGCTATAAATATTTGGTCTATCGGATGGTTGCGGGGGCGACAGGTTGTACGCAGCAGTTCGGGTTGATAGTCGTGATATTCGTCAGGCAAACCGGGCTCCTCCGGGTCTTCACTAGGTAGATCGTACATCGTAGGGAGCAGTTTTGTTTGGTAAGGCTGCGAATCCGGTACGTACATCGTCATAAGATTACCCGGGCGAGACGGCTTAAGGAGATTGAGGCGGTACGGTAATGGAGACATTATAGCGCGCTGCGATTTCTTTGGGCAGAAAATCGGTATCCTTTGCACCGGGAATGCGATCGAGATAGCAATCTTTTACTGCTAACATAAAGCCTTTGATTCCTTCTGGTGAATTTTAGGAGTCTGCTACCTTTAATAAATCTTGCCATTTACTCTCGTCATTGCTGTTGATATCTAGCAGTGAAATCCCTAAGTTTATACTATATTACGCTGGGGTTTATTCGGTTTAAATAGTGCAGCATTAACTCAAAAATATTAGCGAGTAAATTGCCGTCTATTTTCTTGTTAATCTTTAACTACTCAATTAAGTAATCAATCTCTTTGGGATTAGCCTTAGATGCGATCGGGTTTTGGGCCGCAGCGCTGCGAGTCAACAGGAAAGGCGATGTGAAAGATAGAAACGAGAGGGCAATTACGGCAACTAA
>NZ_JAUBOJ010000443.1:0-5681 GCF_036700185.1 Microcoleus sp. BM001215392
TTTTAACCGTTCGATCTTCAACCGGCGTCCGGCTTGTTTTGTTTGTGTAGACGCGAATGACCTTCGCCCGGTATTCTTATAAAGGTTATTTTACCGCCCTCCTTTTACATAAAAGATTTGCCCAAATTTCACATCCCTAAGTTTCTTTCGCCACGATTCCATGTAAATGTAAAATACGGGCGTGAGATATAATGTCAATACTTGTGAAAACAAAAGTCCGCCGACAACGGCAATTCCTAAGGGGCGGCGAGATTCCGAACCCGCGCCAACTCCCAATGCGATCGGTAATGTACCCATTAATGCTGCCATTGTAGTCATCATAATCGGTCGGAATCTTACTAAACAAGCTTGATAGATTGCTTCCGCTGGTTTTTTGCCTTCTAGGCGTTGGGATTCGATCGCAAAATCGACCATCATAATCCCGTTTTTCTTGACAATCCCTACCAATAATATGATACCGATGAATGAATAAACGTTGAGCTCAACGCCAAACAACATCAGTGTTAGCAACGCGCCAAAGCCGGCTGAAGGTAATCCCGACAAAATCGTAATCGGATGGATGAAATCTTCGTACAAAATGCCGAGGATTAAATAGATGACTAAAATTGCGATCGCCAACAAGAACCCTAAACTCGGCAGCGAACTCTGAAACACTTGACTGGCGCCCTGATAATTCGTCGTGATGCTGTCGGGAATCACGGATTTGACGATTTTGTCGATCGCGCTATTGGCACTTCCCAGGGCTACACCAGGGGCGAGATTGTAGGAAATTGTCGCGGCATTCATCCGCCCGACGTGGTTGATAATTAACGGTGCGACTCCTTGGGAGATTGTCGCAAAGGTTGCTAGCGGTACTTGCGTTTGACTCGCAGCAGCATCGCTGGAATTACCCGATGTCGCCATGTAAAGCTGCATCAAAGCATTTGGATCTTTTTGATATTTCGGTTCGAGTTCCAATATAACTTGATATTGGTTGCTCGCACCGTAAATCGTGGAAACTTGGTAAGCGCCGTAGGCATTTCTGAGAGTGTTTTCGATTTGACTCGCCGTAATTCCTAAGGCTGAGGCTTTGTCGCGATTGATGTCTATTTTGATTTGAGAAGTCATCTGCAAATCGCTGTTTACATCCTGAATTTCCGACATGGCTTTCATTTTTTCTATTAGTTGCGGCACGTATTTACGCAGCGGTAAAACGTCGGAACTTTGCAGCGCTAGTTGGTACAATCCAGTGCTTTGTTGCGTGCCCAGCGGAATGGCTGGAGGGTTTTGCAAGAACACTTTAATGCCGGGAATTTCGGCTAATTGCGATCGCAAATGCTGCACAATTTCATCCGCACCCATCTGCCGCTGCGAGATCGGTTTCAGCCGCACAAACAAGCTGCCGGAATTTCCAGCAACCGCCGCCCCTGCGCCGTTTGCGCTCGATCCGGCCCCGATGTTCGAGTTGACTGCTTCCACGTTTGGATCTTCGCGAATCGCCCTGACAACGGCTTCCTGGTGGCGTGCTAATTCATCAAAGGAGGCATCTTCGGCGGCTTGAGTAATGCCGGTAATTTGTCCGGTATCTTGGCTGGGAATAAAGCCTTTGGGAACTGCGATAAATAATCCAACTGTGGCGAACACCATGACTAATGATAAAATCATTGTGGTGCGGTGATATTTTAAGGCTATTTTCAGGCTCCAATCGTATAAGCTCAAAAATCTGTCGAATACATATTCGGAAGTTTGATAAAATTTGCTTTGATTGCTGTGATTTGCCGATCGCAAAAAACGACTGCACAACATCGGTGTCAAACTCAAAGACACAAAGCCGGAAACCAAAATAGAAACCGCAATCGTGACTGCAAATTCATGAAACAAGCGCCCTAGCAACTCACTCATAAACAACATCGGAATAAACACCGCCACCAAGGAAAGCGTCATCGATAAAATGGTAAATCCGATTTCCCTAGAACCGTTGAGCGCCGCCTCCTGTGGGGTTTCTCCGGCTTCGATGTGGCGGACGATGTTTTCGAGCATGACGATCGCATCATCGACTACAAAGCCTACAGATAGCGTCAGGGCCATCATTGACAAGTTATCCAACGAGTAGTCGAACAGGTGCATGACGGCGAAGGTACCAATCAGCGACACCGGTAGCGCTAAGCTGGGAATGACTGTTGCTGACAGGTTGCGCAAAAAGACGAAGATGACTAAGATGACAAGGGCGATCGTCAAAACCAAGGTAAATCGGACATCATCGACAGACTCGCGAATCGATTGAGACGCATCGTACATGACGCCAAGTGCGATCGAATTTGGCATCTGGGCTTGCAAACTCGGTAGCAATTTTTGAATCGTATCAACCACTTCGACGGTATTTGTACCGGGCTGTCTCTGGATGGTGAGGATAATTGCGCGATCGTTATTATACCAGCTAGCAACCTTAGTATTTTCTACACTGTCAACCACTCGCCCCAATTGTTCGAGATAAACAGGCTGTCCGTTTTTGTAAGTTACAATCAAACGCCGGAAAGCCGCAGCATCTTTAAGTTGTCCGTTAGTTTGGATTGTAAAGTTTTTGTGACTACCAGAAAGACTTCCCGTAGGTAAATTGACATTACCTTGTTGGATAGCAGTTTGCACTTGATCGATGCCAATTTGTCGCGCGGCTAACTGTTGCGGATTGAGTTGAATTCTAGCAGCATATTTTTGGGAACCGTAAATCTGAACTTGCGCTACGCCGTTGATTGTCGAAAGCTTTTGCGCGAGATAAGTTTGGGCGTAGTTATCTACTTCTGAAAGCGGTAAAGTTGGGGATGTCAGATAAAGGTAAAGAATCGGCCCGTCGGCGGGATTCACTTTGCTGTAAGTCGGCGGATTTGGTAAATCATTGGGGATTTGTCCCGCTGCTGAGGAAATTGCCGATTCCACATCCTGCGCCGCATCATCAATATTATGACTGAGATTGAATTGCAGGGTAATTTGAGTTTTGCCGCTGGTACTGGTGGAGGTTAGCGTATCGAGTCCCGCGATGCTGGAAAATTGCTTTTCTAGCGGGCGCGCCACGGATGCAGCCATTGTTTCCGGGCTGGCGCCGGGACGGGAAGCGCTAATTTGAATTGTGGGATAATCGACGTTGGGTAAATCGCTAATTGGTAGCAGTCGATAACTCATCCAACCAAAGATTAGAATGGCCGCCATCACCAGGGTGGTCATAATTGGACGGCGGATAAATGGTTCTGAAAGATTCATTTAGTTAGATTAGTTTAAGAGTAGGATAGAATTGCCGTAATTTGAGAATTTTCGTTTTTTGCTGAGTCTCGATCCCCCTAAATCCCCCTTAAGAAGGGGGACTTTGAGTGTTTCCCAAATCCTAAATGACTCAACCCTGATATTCATCAATCATTCCCTATTCTTCAATCTCAAATCCCAAATCAAAAATTGCTCGGGCGGGCTTTGAACTCTTCCTGTCCCCCCCTTCTTAAGGGGGAGTAGGGGGCAAGCTAAGGGGGGATCTAGGCCTAATCATCACATCCAAAATCTACAATCTCAAACCGATCGCCCTAAGGATTTTTGCGCGATTTCCCTGACTTATTTCCCGATGAATTGGAGTCACCGCCGGATTTCTTATCCCCTGATGTGTCTGACTTATCACTTGTAGTAGAATCAGAATTATCTTTAGCATCCCCAGCGGTTTTAACAACAATCTTGCCGCCATCAACCAGATTAGCTTGTCCGTCAATCACAACATCATCACCAGCTTTCAAACCTTTTTTGATGACAGTCAAACCATCGATTGTATTTCCGACAACCACGGGCACATTATCTACGGTATCGTCGAACTGTGCGACAAATACGAATTGTCCTTTCGGGCCAGTTTGTACGGCTTGGGAAGGAACAACGATCGCATTTGGTTGCTGAGATAAGGTTAATATAGTATTGACGAATTGACCGGGGAATAGTTTCCCGTCAGAATTATTGAAATCGCCAATCAGTTGTATTGAGCCTGTGGCATTATCAACTGTATTATTGACAAAGGACAAAGTGCCTGATATCGGTTTATTGTTTCCCGCGAAGCTGACATCAACTTTTAGCTTGCCGTTTTCTGTGTACTTTTGAATGTCTGGTAAGTTGGATTCTGGAACGGAAAAGGCAACTTGAATCGGATTGATTTTGGAGATTGTGACTAAGGGTTTGTCGGCGCTTGGTTGTACGACATTTCCTTCTGTGACTAGGACATTTCCGGCGCGTCCGTCGATCGGCGAAAACACCTTAGTATAGGATGATTGCACTTGGGCATTTTGCAAACTGCCGCCGTCTGCGCTTACACTAGCCTGAGCACCCTCGATCGCAGATCGATCGCCCTCCACGACAGCCCGAGCATTCTCAATCCCCACCAAATCGCTCTTTACCGCCGTCTGAGCGTTCTCAATTCCGATCGCATCGCTTCTCACCGCAGTTTCCGCATTTGCGATCGCCACCTCGTCAGCTTTCACCGCAGCCTCCGCATTCGAGATGCCGATGCGATCGCTCTTCACCGCAGTTTCCGCATTTGCGATCGCCTGTTTGTCAAGCTCAACCGTTGCCGCCGTCGCCTGACTGCTGGTAGCATATTGTTGCGCTTGATCTTGACTGACTACTCCTTGTTTGTAGAGTTCGGCGTAACGTTGACTTTGGGCGGCCGCATATTGTGCTTGCGCTCGATCTTTTGTTAAAGTTGCGATCGCCTGCTTAACTGCGCCTTGGTCTTTTTCCAGAGTCATCTTTGCTTGTTCAACAACTCCCTTATCCTTCTCCAGAGTCGCCCGGGCTTGTTGGACAACACCTCTATCTTTTTCCAGAGTCGCCTTAGCTTGTTCGACAATTCCTCTATCCTTATCCAGAGTCGCCCTCGCTTGTTCAACAACTCCTAAATCCTTAGCCAGATTTGACATCGCTTGTTGTACTTGCGCGCGGTCTTTTGCTACAATGCCTTGAGCTTGTTGGATCGATGCAGTTTGAATGCGATCGTCGATCGAGAACAGCAACTGACCTTTCTTAACTTCCTGTCCTTTCTGGAAATAAACTCCCGTAATCCGGCCGCTAGCCTGAGCAGTAACAGAAACAGTAGCACCAGATTGCACAGTCCCGATCGCCTGTAATTGAATCGGCACCGTTTTTTTAGTCACCGCCGCCACCATCACCGGAGTCACCTGCATTTTACCACCACGGCGACTAGATTTTTCCGCTTTCGGAGCAGCAGCCCGCTGCCAAACCAAAAAACCCAAACCTCCAACCACCAACAACATCAACAACAAAAGTGCAATCCGTCCCTTTGCTAGCACTTTTTCCGTCGGAGGTTGTTGAGTTACAACATTATTTATAGATGTACTTTCCGGTAAACTTGGAGATTCCACAGCAACTTCTGCCATACTGTGATTCGGAACTTTATCAACAATCTCAACTTTGTCCGTTGATTCTTCGTTCAGCTTCAGATTCTCGTCAGTAACTTGAGGCTGATTGCCATTCCGACTTTGACTAATAATTTTTTCTAGCATAATCAAATCCCTCTATAGAAATTGCTCTTACTCTTAATAACACCTATTGTCCGGTACATCAGACAAAATTCACAAACCACCTAGAAATTTATAGTTTTTCTTAAATATTACCAAGAAGAATGGGTTTAAAGCCTCCTCCTTCTAGGGGGAAATAAAACAAAA
>NZ_JAUBOJ010000444.1:0-5677 GCF_036700185.1 Microcoleus sp. BM001215392
CCCCCCTTAATAAGGGGGGGACAAGATTCCGATCAAAGTCCCCCTTCGATCGGGGGATGCGAGGGGGATCGAGATATGTGCAACTTCACCTTAAATTGGTATTAGAACCCCGACTTTTTTAAGAAATTGGGGTTCTACTTAGCACTCTGATTCAAAACAGCCTCAATTTGCTTTTCCATTTCCTGAAGTTCCCGACGTTTGTCAGCCAGCCAAACTTTTTGGGCTTCGCATTCTGCTTGATTTTGTCGATCGCGCTTTTCCTGCTGTTCCAATAAATTCTCCCACAGCGACATTGCTTTTGACATCGCATCGCTATTCGCATCAGCGCGATCGGCAAATACTGCAATAATTCTTTGTTGTACCTTCTCAAAAATAGGCTCTGTCGATTCGCCAAATTTCTCAAAGCCTAACTCACAAACTTTTTCCTTAATCTGAGCTTTAACAGCATCGCCATCTAAAAAACTCCAGCCCAAACCGCCACCAGCACCAGCAGCTAAGCCACCCAAAACAACTCCTATAAAACCAAGTCCTGTAAAAAATAGCAACGCAGCACCAACTGCTGCACCAATTCCTAAACCCCCAAAAAATCCACCATCCTCAATCTCGCCAATTGATGAAGCTATTCCGCTTCCACTGCTACCAATTCCGCCTAAGCTACCTGCTGTTTCTAAGTTATTGAATTGAGCGACAAGGCTAGTGCTGAGTTGTTGGTCAAACTGTTGAAATTGTTGCCGTATTGCATAAATATCTTCACCGATTTTGCTGTCTAGCACTCCCATATTTTGTTTTAAAATAGACTGTACTTTTTGATTTCCCCAGTCATCAATTTCTTCGGTGATGTCTCGTACAAATTGATCTGCATAATCTTTAGTCAACTTGTCTTGACTCATGATGTGTCCGTGTTCGGAAGTCCAGCGATGACTTTTTGCAATTAGGCGTTGTCCCAATCCTTCCACCCATTCATTCCAAGATTCAATAACTTCTTCTAAAGATTGCTCCATCAATTCATCCGCTAAAAGTTTGATTTTCACATCGCGGCCGCTTACTTCCGCCATTTGTTCAAAAATCTTCGCCTTATCTCCTGGAGAAACTGTCAATTTTCCTTCTAACATTTCCCGATATTGATTCAATTCCTCGCAGCCAGTATCAATAATTTGCTTTATTCCGGCGGCGGATTGCTGAAGTGCGATCGCCCCCCGTTCAACTGTCAAAAACTGTTCCAGAGATTTGGTGAAATCCTGAAAAGATTTCACATACTCATTTTCCGTCCCGTCCAAAATCGCCTCAAGTGCAGATTGAGCCGAAATAAAATGAATCCGGTTTTCACCAGCAATTAAACTTTGACTCTTAACAATCGTTTCTACCCTTTGTCTTACCTGCTTGCGGCTTTCTTCCCGACGCAGCAAATCGGCAAAATTAACTAACACAAAAATATTCCTCGCAGCTTCACCATCTTTACCGGGATTCAACTCTTTTTTCAAATACAAAAGCAGTTCCCGTTCTTTTTCTGTCAAAGCATTTTGAGCGTGAGTCAAAAAAATCACCGCATCAGTTGTTTTGAGAACCTGTTCCGTAACTAACGTGCGTTCCGCTTGTTCGTTCAATCCGGGAGAATCAATAATTTCTACACCATTGCGGCACAATTCGAGATTGGGATGCTCGAAAATGATTTCTTTGATTTCTGAATTGACAATTTCATCACCACAAGAACCTAAAGCAGCTTCCTCAGAAATTGAAGCTTTCTCTTGATATTGCTGGGGTGAAATCTCTTCCTCGCGTCCATCTTTATATTTGCAAATTACCCGCTGCTGCGGCCCGTATTTCAAAATAGTCACCGTACCGCTACAGGGAATATCCCGCACCGGTTGAATTTCCTCACCCAGCAAAGCATTGAGTAAAGTTGATTTGCCTTTGCTAAACTCGCCGACAACAGCCACGCGAAAACATTGAGATTCTAATTTACGAGATATTTTTGTTACTTCTTCTGTTAAATTAGGAGATAGCACGTTGCGATCGATTCCATCTCGCAGGGTTGAATAGAGCGGGTGACAAACAGCATTTAGTTGTTTCCGGTAATCTTGAAATTTTTTCAACTCCTGATATGATGAAACTGAATGCTTTTGATTTGTTTTTTGTTTCGGTTTTGCTGGTAAATGTTCGATAATGTGACTTGCAGCGCGGACAAACATCGCATCAAGAGATTGAAATTGTGCCGGATCGAGTAACGAGTGGACTTCTGCTAAAGCTGCTGTATCCCTTATTGCTTGACTGCTAAAACTCGCTTCCAAAACAGTCAAAAATCGCCCATCGATTCCGAGTCTGTTGGCGATGTTTTGCAAATACTCTTTTTCGCGATCGTCCATCGTTCCATCTGCCGCCGACATTTGATAGCCAAAACTAATTAGCAGCAGTTTTTCCTCCTCAGAAAAACACGCTGTCAGCGCCAACAACACCGGAAATTTATTGTAAACTTGATGTTGCGTCACGCTTTTAACCATTGGCAGTGCCAATTTTTGCAAACTGTTATTAGCAGGAATAAGTTCCCTCAAAGTTGTCGCCAGTTGCTGCTTTTCTTGGGTGCCAAAAGTACCGTCGGCATAAATGACTCCCAGCAACACAGTTATCAGCGCCGCCAGAAACAGAATCGGGGGATTAATATCCTCTTTTCGGATTTTTTCCCCTGCCAGCCGTGAAACAACCTCAACAGTTTGCGAACTAATTAGCGAAGTGTCCATTTGCCGCACCTTTACATAATTCTTTTTTATTTAAAATATGATAATAGATAAGTTATTCTTGGGTAGGCTACCGGGGTAAAAAGTAATGATGAACTTTGTATTTCCCGCAGCGGTACAGGCTGCGATCGAGGCTGGCAAGTACGCACAAGTGTTTACATCTGCTGGAGTGCCGATCGGCATGGCGAGAGATGCAGCGACGGGACAGTTTGCGGCCCATGCCGTGGGCGCGGCCCTCAACAATAGCCCTCTCTCCCCCTTAGTGTCTCCCATGCAGCTTGTCATGGGCGGCTTGCAGATGCACCAAACGCAAATGGGCTTTCAAGCCGTGCAAGCCAGTTTGGGCGTGCTGCAAGCGACAACAGCCGTGATTGGTGTCGGAACTTTCGCCGGGGTAGCCTTGTCAGCGGTGAATTTGCACGCCTCATTGAAACTAAAAAAAGCGGTAGAGAGGCTGGAAGTTAAAGTAGAAAATGGTTTCATCAATTTAGAACAACTTTTGAAAGGCCAAGGATCGGAAATTAAGCAATTAATTTCCGAAGTGGTTGCAGATATAAAATTTGATAACCACCGTTTAGTCTTAGTGCGGGCTTACGGGTTATTTAATCAAGCAATTCAACGAATGCGATCGGCTTTGCAACTGGAAGATATCAACCGCCGCAATGCTGAAATTGATGCAGCGCGCGGGATGTTGTTTGAGGCTTTAGCAGATTACAAAAATCCGCAGTTATTGGCAGAAACCTGTGCGGCGGGACAGTTGCGCCGATTAGAGTGCAGTTGGGCGATCGAGCAAAGTATTATCGCGACTTATCAGGTGCAGAATGAATTTGGTGCTGCGGGCGATCGGATCTCTCAACTACAACAACAAATCCGTCAAGATGGCTTAACAGTAATTGCCGGCTGCGACTCAGACGACGAACTAGATTTTCTCTTCCCAGAAATCGCGTGCATTCACGATCGCGATTTAGCTGCTTTAGAGATTTGGCAAAATCAGATTGAGTGGACTAAAGCTTTGCCCGAAAGTGAATTAAAACAGTTACAAAGTGCTGATTTCAGTCAATCCAACTTAGCTGTTATTGAGGATAAAAAATCAGCCACAACAGCTTTAGCAATACCCGATGAACAGTTATTTTATGAAAATTTGCGGCCGAAGTCTCATTTTTATGCGCTTCGCACTCAACTGGAACTGATGCTCGATCGGCAGCGACGTGAAGAGTATGAAGGTTATATCATTGAGCAAGGGGAAATAGCGGGTCATAAAAGTTTAGTAGCGTCGAACTTGGAGAAAGCCTCTGATTTGGCTGTTGCTAATCTTTTTTACTATTTCAGAGTCCGGGATGAATCGGAAGACGAATTAGAATTAGAGTTCGATGAAACTATGACTGATACTGCTACCATTGCGGCGGAATCTTCCGCAAGCGATAATGTTAAGCAGCAAATTTATGAAAAAGTCAAAGCCGTTGTTGCCAAGCAACTAGAAGTTGATGCAAGTAAAGTAACCCTCAACGCTAATTTTGCAAATGATTTAGGAGCCGATTCTCTTGATGCAGTAGAGCTAGTCATGGCGATCGAGGAGGAATTCGACAGTGAAATTCCCGATGAAGATGCGGAAAACATAAAAACAGTTCAACAGGCTGTTGATTACATTTACAAAAAAGTTGGTGTTTAAAAAGCAAAGACAGTAACCAAGTTGAAATTCCTGAAACAGAAGAAAGCACTAGAAAGACTTCAAGCTTTCATGTAATACCAACTCAGAAGAGCGATCAGTGTAGGGACACGGCAATGCCGTGTCCCTACCAGGAACTCAGGCACAGCGGAAAACAAATACTGCACGAGCCATGTCATTCTTATTACAACAATAATCAAATAAAATGAAGTCTAAATCAGTTGCACAAATCAGCGGTCTTCCCGGTCAATTAGTCGGTGCAGTTCCACTCCGAACCAGTGGTACAGGAACTCTTAAAATAGTTGGGGACACCTTACAAGGAAATTTCACTTCATTTTTTGGCTTAGAAATCAAAGAAATTGTCATTCCCATTCAAAATGTCAAAGCAGTTGAAATTGGGGAAGGCTGTACTTGGTGGCTGCTCGGACTCGGAATTTTAACCCTCGGGATATTCTTCATTGGTATTATCTTCATTGTGTTGGCTTTTGTTGTAAAACAGCGTTATATTGTCATTTACACGAGTAGTAGTAATCTCATTCTGTTTTATACAAAAAATGATAAAGTTAACCAGTTTCGGAACGACATTATAGAAGCTTGTCGTCCTAAACCGAGCTATATTCCCCGACCTTCTCAGTCTCCCCCACCACCGCCTTCTTTGCCAAATTGATTGATACTTAGCTAAATTTACCAGGTCGATCGCTATTTCTACGAAAGTGCGATCGCTCTGATTTTATTTAGATAGATACAAAAGTGCGATCGGTCATTCTCTTTTCTTAAGGAAAGTACAAAACGCGGTTTGAACAAAAAAATTAGGGACATACAGTTTAAGGAGTAAAAATCTAATGCAACTAATTTTTGCAGAATTTTGTGGACGCTGGGGCTGTTCTTGGTGGGAGAACATTATCACCATCATCTTGGTTAGTCTGAAGGGTAAGGGTGCTGTACTGTTACTGGGATTATTGCTGATGCCGATATTTTTGGTTGTGCTAATATTGCTAGTAAGCTTGATACCAGCTTTTGAATTTATTGCTAGTTTTGGGAGAGACAAACAAGATATCAAAAACCCAAACAATTCTCAGGAACAAGACCCAACTATTTTATCAGCAGGGGCTAAGTTTGTCGGTTCTAGAGGAGCTAAATTTTTGGGTCGTAAATTGAGAGAAGTAAACAAACATGAAGATGTGAACAATCTAGATTAGTCTCAGCAAAGAGATAAACATAACAACAACCCAGATCGGTATCCTTTCTCTATTTTTTGTTGAATCAGCAAAAACAACAA
>NZ_JAUBOJ010000445.1:0-3619 GCF_036700185.1 Microcoleus sp. BM001215392
GGTTGGGGCTGCTTTTTGAACCCGAAAGTGGGTTTGGGCGGTCTGTAAACAAGGGATTGGTGTCAAACTAAGGATTATGGTTGCAGGGGATTGCTTTAAAACATATCTCACGATCGCTTGATAATCCTGATACTGCCTCTGCTACATAAGAGCAACCACACATCACTCCCTGCGAGCCGGATTAGAAGTCATTTACAAATAAATAGCCCAAGTTGGGGACAACGGACACATGGGTTCCCATAAATCCTGTCGGCGTTGCTGAATCAGAATATGACTTATGAAACAGGCGTGCTCTTGAGGAGTGTCACCTGTCTTCATTGAAATAGAGGTGTTGTATACTATAGATAGATTAACTGAGGGTACTTCTCATGCCCTGTCGTGAGTGCAAGCCTACGCATATTTTAAAAAATAGTCACCGCCACGGTAAATACAATGAGAGTTATGTCCGTAGTTATCGCCTGTTCGTTAGACTGTGGTGAAACCCAGCGCGACTAAGGCGATGACCTAAAAAAGCAGTGCCTTAAACAACTGTACTTCAATGGCATGGTTTTCCGAGCCTGAGAGCCGATCGCAAGCCTAGATCGCACCACGGTGATTACCTTGGTCTGAAAAGTCCGATCGCTGCTTTCCCATCTGTACAATCGGCAAAATATTCCCCTCGTCGCAAAAATGGATGAACTCGAAACCTTTATTGGTTAAAAAAACAAGATAGCCCTCCCTTGGCTGTTGAGCCCCTCAAGCCAAGAATTTGAAGCATTGTTTGGAGTGACCGCAGTCTGGGAACGTAGAAGCCGTTCTGGGTGCTGGTGGTGGATTGGGGAATCTAGCTTCTACGTCTGGTGGGCGATCCTAGTTTTATTTGAGATGGCGATCCGATTGTCAGCAACGCTTACATCACCGGAGTCGAGGCAGAAAACACCTGGCTGTGGCACGATCGCGCGAGGCTGTACCGCAAGACTTTGTGGTATTCCAAGTCCGAAGAAATTCTGACGGACTCGATTCGCTAGGTAGTTCACTATCTCGGCCGATTCTGGGATGTTCCGGTTCCTGCGTAATTCATATCAAGTCCGGTGCTACGGGACTTGATAGGAACCCGAGTCATCGTTATATACAATCTATTTGCGAGCTTGGATGAGGAGCTAGAATCAAAGAGAAATGACATACCCCAGAAAATTAATCGGCAAAGAGTAGAAAATCGTTGAGTCACTCCAGCCCCAAAATAACAGCACCAGACCGCTGGGAGCGGACAAAACGACAAATCCTGAATGGCATATCCTATCAACTGGGACGGCCAGCTCAAATACCCGCCATCTTAACCCACCCTATTGTGGCACTACCAGCAGTGGCGGGCAGCCGGAGTAATAGAGCAAATCATAGATGCTTGGCACGCCAGTAGCGGAAACACAAGTAAAAAAAACCGAGTACCTTACTTGTGATTGACTCGCAAGCGGTAAAAAACACCTGTAATGCTGGGATTGAATCGAAACTGTTTTGTTTCTACAAATCAAGCCACGGCATCCCACTATCGATTGGTAGAAAAAATAGTTAAGCTGTTTCACCTTTAAAACTTGTAGGTTCTCGGCAGTGTTGCGAAGCCCACCCCACTCATTGTTCGATGATTTGTTGTGCAATTTCAATGCCGATCGAGCTTATTGTATATAGATAGGTTACCAAAATTTTCTCTACAGCTTGCCCGATCGCCCGCCCCATCATGCTAGAAATTTCCAACACAGTATTTATTGCCGATCGCGAAATCGAGATTAGCGCCATTCGCTCCCAAGGCGCGGGCGGGCAAAATGTCAATAAGGTAGCAACCGCTATTCACCTGCGCTTTGACATCGGCGCTTCTTCGTTACCCGATCGCTACAAGCAGCGTTTATTGCAACTCAACGATGGGCGAATCACCTCCGAAGGAGTGATTGTGATCAAGTCTCAGGAGCACCGCAGCCAAGAACAAAACCGCGAGGAGGCTTTGAGACGGCTGCAAGAATTGATTAAAAGTGCGATCGTCATCCCGAAAAGGCGCAAACCCAGCAAAGCGACTCGTAGTTCCCAGCGCAAGCGTCTTGACAGCAAAACCAAGCGGGGCCAGATTAAGGCTCTGAGAGGGAAAATTACGGATTGAGGGATGACTCGGGCGATGGGGCCGGTACGTGGTTGCGCTTGGGCGCTCTTCGATCGTAGAAAAGAGCGCCCAAGCGCAACTACATACTCTATGTTGTGCCAGTTGCGATCTACCTTTTGGATTTTTTATGTGTCAGGATTTGGTGGGCCTAAGTCATTCGGTAAATCATTAAGCGTTTTTCCGAGAGCTTTGCAAAGGGCTTTCATTTGAGCAATTGTCAATTCCGGCTCATCTAATCCTCGCTCCCATTTGCTAATGGCTTGCTGACTTAGGGTTTTTGTGCGACTTTTGTCGGGAATTTGTTTTGCTAAGGCGGATTGCGATAAACCAACAGCCTCCCGCAAGATTTGCAGTGCTGGTATATCTTTCGACTCTTGAGTTTGTTTATTTCTGGGCATATCATAAAAATTCACAACCAAAGTTGTTGACAAACCAAGAATTTACAACTATGGTTGTTTAAGATAGAGACAACAGAAAGGCGGCTCATTTAGCCGGACGGTGGAAACGCTTTGGTTTATAGCGAGCTGCCTTATTTGTAGTTTCTACTAATTATGCCTGCATACCCTTAGTATTTTCGGAGCTTGAGTGCATACCTCAAGCTCCTTTCCCTAGACATTTCTAAACCTCTGCGGGTTAGTTGTCTTTGGGTGAGGGCTCACGACTTGGCAAGTCATCGGGAATTTTAGTTACGTCTAATCCTAAAAGCTCAAACATAGTTTTGAGAGAAACTTGGTACAGGTTAGCCAGTGCAGCCACGTTTTCAACAGTTGGCATGGATTTTCCTGATTCCCAGTCAGCTTGCATCCGCTCTGAAACGCCGATATGTTGTTTGACTTGAGGGCGGGTTAGCCCAGCTCGTTCTCTGAGCAGCCTTAATGGGGACTTTTCCTTTTCTGGCGAATTTTCTTCTGTCATAGGACAAAATATTCATGATGCAAACGTCTTGATAAAACTTTGATAAGACGTAAACTTCATGTTTGTAGGTCGTCGGGAATCTTGGCTACGTCTAAGCCCATACATCTAGCAAGTGTTTTTAATGGTACGCCTAGCTCCCGCGCCAGAGCAATAGCTCGATCGAAGCGAGGAATGGCTTCTCCTCGTTCCCAATCGCCAATAATGCGAATTCCTACCCCCATTCGACGACTAAGTTCGGGTTGGGTCAAATTTGCACTTTCTCTCAGGTTTTTCAAGGTTATCGTTTCTCGATCTTCAGATTCCATTAATTATAGCATTTAATTGCTAGCATTTTAGTGCTTGACAAAGGTGGTATCTGGCACTAAAATGCTAGTAGACAAACAAAACAAAGGCGGCTGGGCAAGCCAAACAGTCAAAATGCAGGTTTGAAGAACCGCCGCCTTTGTAGTGTCTATCAATTGTGCTGGCATACCCAAGCCTATTTTTGGGGTTTGAGTGCATACCTTAAGCCCCTTTCTCTGAACTCGCCCGGAGGTGATGCGATGTAAAAGGTCGATCGACCTTACAACACAGCCCAAC
>NZ_JAUBOJ010000445.1:3719-5588 GCF_036700185.1 Microcoleus sp. BM001215392
GCCCGGAGGTGATGCGATGTAAAAGGTCGATCGACCTTACAACACAGCCCAACTCAAAATTGTACCAAAGATTCCGACCAAAACTTCAACTTTGCGATCGCCCAACTTCCGTGGTATCGTTCCCTTTCTCGACCCCTTCCCGATCATGACCACATCTACCGACAACTTCTACCTAGGCGATATCGCCTCCAACTTTCACTTTGCAGGCCCCCTGCTAGACTTTGAAGAAGAAATCCAGAATCAATCGCCCTTTCACGATTTAGAGTACCTGACAGGCGAAATAAAAAGGGGATTCCTCGACTACGTGCGGCAAGGGATTATGCTGGACGCGATCCGAAAACTGCGCTTGTACAAAAACAAATTCAAAACTTTCAAAAGTTACTGCGAACAAGCGCTAGGCAGACAGTATTTTTATTGCACGCAAATTATCAAATCTGCGGCAATTTGCCTGCGCTTAATCAAAGCCGGATTTGAAATTTTGCCTAGTTGCGTCGCTCAAGTTGTCCCTTTGTTCAAACACGCAGTTACAGATCAATACGGCGACTGTGCTTTGCAGGAAAAGTGGCAAGAAGTTGTGGATGTGATCCCCAAAGAAAGGATTACAGCAATAACGATTGCCGAAACAGTTGACAACAATCCCAACCTCAGGTTAAAACAAATTCGGATCAAAACCGACACCTACACTCTTTTAACCAAAAAAGCAGCCGCTGCGGGAATGTCAATTTCGGAATTTTTGGGGCGGCTGGTTGACGAATACAACCCTAGAAATTTGGAGCAGCCAGCGGAGCACACTCCTGAACAGGAGCAGATTTTAGACCAATTAGACGCTGAGTTTAAGAAGCCGGCAGCCGAACAAACTTCAACTTTTGCTAAAGACAAAGTTAAATCTAAAGGTTTTGGAGTTAAAAATGAGCATAAAGGTGGTACAAGGGAGGTGAAGGCGAAAAGTTCGGAAGGTAAGGTTAAGGCTAAAAGTGCAGAAAGTCAAATTAAGTTGAAAACTCAGCAAACTGAAATCCCCGCCACAAAACTGTCTAATTCATTTAACGAGAAAAATCATGAAGTCATCTGCCCAAAACCCAATCATGCGTCAACTGAAGCTGATGGAGGCTCAATTGACCGAGATTCAGTGCCAACTGATTAAAGCCACTGTGTTGAATTGGTGGCAAATCGTTTTGCCTGACGGACAGAAGATTGCGATCGAGCACGCGGGTGGCGGACACTGGATTTTTCGGGCTAACGGTCTTGAAAAATCGCATCCTGAAGTGCGGCTAGCAGTGTTAAGGGCGATCGCCGAAGGCTGTCGCCGATAAGCTACGATGAAGGACACGGCGCTGTGTCGTGTCCCTACTGGGTGATGGGAGTTGTCATGATTTGCGGATGTTGGGGCGATACCTTCGGTCTGCCTCGCTTACGAGATTGGTATTGAGATTAGTTAAAAGTGCGATCGGAATGTCCCAACTGTGGGGCAAAATTTAAGGTTGCCGCGTTTTAGGGAGATAATTTGTTATTACCGCTTATAAATACCCCACTAAAAGCAAGCTCGAACTAGAAGCGGAGTTTAATAACCTCGCCGAAGAATGGCGTGCAGAAACCAGGATGCTGTCATTGGTTGCACAGAAGTCAATGCACGCAGCTTATCAGAGAATTATTGGTATGGGCCCGGCTGTTGTCCCGTTGATTTTGCGCGATCTCGAACAAAAACCCGATCATTGGTTTTGGGCATTGAGGGCAATTACTGGTGATAATCCGGTGGCAAAACCTGAAAAGTGCGATCGAATGAAGCTTATGACTCAAGCGTGGATAGAATGGGGAAAAGAACACGGTTATGAGTGGTAGGCTGGATTACCGTAAAATCTTGAGATTTCC
>NZ_JAUBOJ010000446.1:0-5572 GCF_036700185.1 Microcoleus sp. BM001215392
GCCGCGCCAAAAGCGAATTTTTAGCTAACATGAGCCACGAATTGCGAACACCCCTCAACGGCATTTTAGGTTACACCCAAATCTTTAAGCGCGACAAACATTTGACCTCGCAACAACAGAATGGAATAGGCGTTATTCACCGCTGCGGCGAACACTTGCTCGCTTTGATAGAGGATATTTTAGACCTTTCTAAAATCGAAGCAAGGAGAATGGAAATCGTGCCCGCAGAGTTTGATTTTCCCGATTTTATTCAAGGCATTAATGCTATTTGTAGCATTCGGGCAAGTCAAAAAAACATAGCTTTTAATTGCGAATATCTTTCCTATCTCCCCCGTGCAATCTCGGCAGATGAAAAGAAATTGCGCCAAATTTTGATTAACTTAATTGGTAATGCTGTTAAGTTTACTGAAAGGGGCGGTGTTACTTTTAAGGTTTCAGTAGTGGATTGTGCAAGCGATGAAACCCGGACTGAAATCCTGACTGCGAAGGTGAGGATTCGGTTTCAGGTTGAAGATACAGGAATTGGGATCGCTGCTGATGAATTGCCAAAGATATTTGCACCTTTTGAACAGGTAGGCAATACCCGCCGCCATACTGAAGGAACCGGCTTGGGATTAGCAATCAGCCGCCAATTAGTCGAGATTATGGGCAGCGAATTACAAGTAGAAAGCACTTTAGGCAGAGGTAGCATTTTCTGGTTTGAGTTAGATTTGCTAGCAGTTGACAGCCCAGAAACCCATAAAAATTATTCCGAAAAACTTATCAAAGGTTTCAAGGGTACTAACAAAAAAATTCTGGTGGCGGACGATCAGTGGGAAAATCGCTCGGTTTTAATTCACCTGCTCGAACCGTTAGGTTTTGAAATAATTGAGGCGACAGACGGTCAAGATTGTTTGAATAAAGCCCTGGAATTTCAACCTGATTGTATCTTGATTGATTTGGTAATGCCGGTGATGGACGGATTTGAAGCGATGCGACAAATTCGCAAGTTGCCGAACTTTGAAAATGTGGTCGCCATCGGCACTTCTGCTAGCATTATGGAAGTGGAAAAGCAAGGAAGTTTAGCAGCAGGATGCAATGCTTTTCTCCCCAAGCCGATCCGGGCAGAGGAACTTTTAAATTGCTTGCAATTTCATTTAGAGTTAGAATGGATTTATGAGAAGCTGCCAGACGAAAATTATGAATCTGGAGATTCCGACAACCAATCTCAAATTCAGGATGAGCAAATTATCCCTCCTCCGACAGAGGAAATAGCTATATTTTTGGAATTAGCAATGAGGGGTGATTTAGGAGGAATTCAAAAACAAGCAGAAAAATTGGCCAAAATTGATGCAACCTATGCCTCTTTTGCCAGCCATCTCAATCAATTAGCTAAAAATTTTGAAGAAGAAAAGATTTTAGAATTCGTCGAACAATATAGATAGGAAGCATGGAAAATATGAGCATCTTACCTTGGGAAGAGAGCGTTATCTTGATCGTCGATGATAACCCTAATAATTTGGCAGTGCTGTTTGATTTCTTGACGGAATCGGGGTTTAAAGTGTTGGTAGCGCGGACGGGAGAGAGCGCTATCAAAAAAGCTGAATACTCGCTGCCAGACTTGATATTGCTGGACGTATTAATGCCGGGAATTGATGGGTTTGAAACTTGCCGACTTTTGAAGGCTGGCGATTTGACAAAGGAGATTCCGGTGATTTTCATGACAGCGCTGGATGAGACAGAAGATAAGGTTAAAGGATTGAGTTTGGGGGCTGTTGATTACGTTACCAAGCCGATTCAAAATGAAGAAGTTTTAGCTCGAGCTAAAGCGCATTTGAGCATCCGCAAGCTGACTCAAAAACTTCAGGAGCAAAATGCCCAGATGCAGCGTGAAATTGTCGATCGCAAACAAGCTCAAACTAACTTAGAACAACTGGCTGCGCAGTTGGAAAAACAGGTAGAGGATCGCACTGCGGAACTTTCCCAAGCCAACGAGCGGCTGCAGGAAGAGGTGAACCAGAAGCAGCAAACACAGGAGAATTTGCAGCAGTCCCTGCACAAGCTCCAGCAGGCTCAGTCGTTGTTAATTCAGAGTGAAAAAATGTCGGCTTTGGGGCAAATGGTGGCGGGAATTGCTCACGAAATTAACAATCCGGTAAATTTTATCTGCGGCAATCTCAATTACGTTCGCGATTATACTGAAGATTTGCTCGAGGTACTCAATCTTTACCAACAGCACTATCCCGAGCCCGCAGCGGAAATAAAATCAACAGCAGAAGCCGTAGAGATTGAATTCATCAAGGATGATTTGCTGAAAATGCTAGACTCGATGCGGCTAGGGGGCGATCGCATTCGGGATATAATTCTGTCTCTACGGTATTTTTCGCGGCAAGAAGGGCGGGAAATGGATCTGATTGATATTCATCAAGGGATTGACAGCACGCTGATGATTTTGCAAAATCGGCTGAAATTTAAGCCGAACCGTCCCGCGATTCAGGTGATTAAGGAGTACGATCCCAATTTGAAAAATATAGAGTGCTGCGGCGGGGAGATCAATCAGGTATTTATGAATATTTTAGCTAATGCGATCGATGCGATCGAAGAATCAGGCGCTGAAAAAACTATGGAAGAAATTAAAATAAATCCCTACCAGATTCGGATTTGTACGAAACTCCACAGCCCGAACACGGCAATTATTAAAATTGCTGACAGCGGGGCGGGAATCAGCGAGGATTTGTGCGATCGTATTTTTGACCCATTTTTTACGACAAAGCCGATCGGCAAAGGTACCGGAATCGGCTTGTCAATTAGCTGGCACATTGTTACAGAAAAGCACGGCGGTAGCTTGCGCTGTTGTTCCACACCGGGCCAAGGAACCGAATTTGCGATCGAGCTTCCAATCAGACAAAAAGTTAGAGAAATGGTGGCCTCCGGTTCCCAAGTTGTAGGCCACTAATCATTGCCCTTGCGCCACCCATCTATCCAATAAAAACCAGGTTTTTGAGCCTCACAAATTTATTTCAAACTATAACAAATAAACCTATAAATCCGGTCGTTCCTTATAATCTTCCGCAGAACTAGGGTCTAATTCCCAACGACTTTCATCTCGGTTATCGAGCATATCTGCGGTGTGCAAAATAGCTCCGTCGGCCATTTCTATGCCCGCAGCGGCTCCGAGTTCATCAACCATATCTTGGTCGGGAGTAGGAGCACTTCCCCCCACCAATTCTTCGCCCGTCGCACTTTCTGGTTCCGCAGCAGCATCCCCATCCCCGCCGCTGATTTGGGAACTGCCTGAACCGTATTCCGAACTGCTGTCGTCCAGAGTTGTGATATCCTCTTCGCTCAATCCCGGTTGTTGGATTACGCCAGTGCCATAAGATTCGGTAATTTCTTGAGGCAAATCGCCCGAATTGTCGCCTTCTTCTGTTGCTTTCTTAGCTCGTTTCTTTTGCTGTGTCACAATACTTGCTCCTGAGTTTTGTTAAATTCCAAGGACTTTTGCGCTCTCTATATTCATTGGCATCAAGACTGACGCACCAGAGGCTAAAAACCCTGTTTATTCATAGATGTCTTGTTTGCCAACCCAATTGTTTTGTGAAAAACCGTTTTTTTAGCTAAGTCATAGGTATAGTAATCGTTATTTTCGCTCTCAGCTTCTATCCCAAGTAAGAGCTTAATTTTTTTCCCCCCTTTCCTAGGAAATAGAATGCTGCTAAGTAAATCCACTTAAATGTAAAAGACGGATGGCGAAAAAGGTTGCTGTGTATGTCTTCTTCTTGGGTGCATCTGGTTTTTGAAGAGGGTTCTTCTTGGGTGCATCTGGTTTTTGAAGCCTGAAGAAGCATGACCGCATATAAGTTATTAGTTATAATCCCATATTGACGGAGGTCATGCTTCGCCCCTACAAACATATTTGCTTGCAGATGCACCCTTCTGGCATGACCGCAGATAAGTTATTTCTGATCATCTCATATTTACGGAGGTCATGCCGAGAGCCCATACAAACATATTTACCAAATATGAGATGTACCCTTCTTCCTTCTTCCTGATGACTACTGACTTTTTTCCGATGACTACTGACTATTGACAACTGACAACTGACTTTAGCAATATTTAGAGATATCTTCTTCGCAGGCGTCAGCTAAAAAAGTTAATGCCCGAAAACGCAAACCAATCAGTTGCTCGTAGAAAGGATTTAGTTTGCACAAGGGCGGAATGCGAACAATAGTTTTGTCGAATATCTTGACATCTCTAGCAAACGGACATTGGGCGGGAATTAGTTTGCACAGCCAGTTTGCTAGTTGAGGATTTTTGACTTCTACCCCATCTAGTTTCTGGCGCATCGGGTTGAGGAATGCGAATTTATGGCTGCAATCAAAAGCGGCTGCCTGCGGAGCGAAATTTGTGGCTGAATACATAAGACACTTCCTCTGTTACTGAAATTAGAAGTTAATTTGTTTTATCTTTTTTGCTTCACGTTTCTAATTTAAGCTATTTTACTTCGAGGGCAATCAATCTTTAGCTGTAACCGCAGTTCATATTAGCTTATACCTAAAGAAATAAATATTTATAAACTTAATGCTTTCAAAAGATTTTTGTTATGTAAGTTACAAAAATTCGTAATTATAAATCATTCCCTCGACAGAGGTGAGAGAAATTGAAGCAGTTTATAATTAAAGGAGGCGCGTTTTTGAGCAAAAAAGCATCGCCCTTTTGCCAGGGCGATGCTGTTTCAAAAAAGCGCTAATTCTATTCAGGAAAATCAGGGATTACCCATTTGGGAGGTTCCGTCCGTTTCCTTCTCACCGCTTCCTCTGCCATTTCTAGCATTTTGTCGAGAGAAGTATTTTCAATAAAGTTTGAAGTTGCTTCTGCGTATTCCCGCTTCGGGCACTTGTCGCCCAAAACGCAGCCGTTGACGCAAGCTACAGCACAATCGACAGTGTTCTCCACCATAACTTTTTTCCTTTCTTTCTTTCCAACAACTAGCAGGCAGATGCTCTGGGTGAATTTGTCAAGAGACTGCCTTCTATGTTAATTTTACTTTACTAAAGACCAGGAAGATGTCGATCGCCAGCGCAAAACTGTTATAAAATCAAAGGAACCTACCAAATTTGCCGATTATGAGCAATTTTCTGCGCCGCTTAAAACTTTTACCCTGGCGAGAAATGCTGCAAATTGCCGCCCTCGTCAACTTCATCGTGATTGGACTGGAGCTATTTTTAGCCTGGGGTTTCATGCAATCGCGGGTAATCCGCAACATTCTGACGCTTCTCTACAGCCCCTCCCTCGGAATATTGATACCTTTTGTTACAGCCGTGGGAATGGGAGCTTTAGCAGTCTACTTTTTAGAGTATTGGCACCAGCAATTTTTGCTCAACCGGACTAATTTGTGGGTTTTAGTTTTGTGCGTGCTCTTGGGTTTGGTGTTAAAGTCATTGCTGCCCATACCTGCTTTGCTAGCAAGTTTATCGGAAGCTGCACTAATCGGAGTTACGGTGGGAGTTTTTTGGAAGGGTCGGCCTTATTGGTAAGAGTCAGTTGACAGTTGACAGTTGACAGTTGACAGTTGACAGTTGACAGTTGACAG
>NZ_JAUBOJ010000447.1:0-5541 GCF_036700185.1 Microcoleus sp. BM001215392
CCCTTAACAAGGGGGGGCTGGGGGGGGTTTGGGATGGGTGAACCGGAACCGCCTCTGTTACTCCCGCCCGAACCTTGCGGGGGGTATTCGAGGCAGGAATCCACCACCCGTGCACGCTTTCCACCGCGCCTGTTTTTGCTGGAATTGGCAGCCAAACATCTTGATATTTCAACTGAAAATTATCTGGGGTAGTTGCGATCGCCCGTACCGGAAAAAATATAAACTTACCTTGGGCTACCAATAGAAATAGACAAGCACTAGAATAAGCGATCGCCAAAACTATCCCAAAACTTATCAGCGGTTTAGACAAAAAGAATACCAAAAACTTGTTCATAGAAAATACGCTCCTGTGGAAATTAGAAATCGGTTCAAAGCTAAAGGCAAATGATTAATTAAAACAATTAGCTTTCAATCGATTACTAACTTCCACAGGAGCGTTCCGCCGAATTTCAAAAACTAAGCCAATTCCGGGCGCTGCAAATGCCAATTTGTAGACTGTTCGTAAGCATGAGCTACTTGAAACAGCCGAGATTCTTGCAAAACATTACCAATCAGTTGTATGCCCACTGGCAGTCCTTTATCATCAAATCCGCAGGGCAAACTCAAAGCTGGCAAACCAGCAAGATTTACCGGAATAGTCATCAAATCTGACAAATACATACTCAGCGGGTCATTGAATTTTTCGCCTGCCTTAAAGGCCGTAGTCGGAGCAGTGGGACAGACCAAAACATCAACTTGAGAAAAAGCTTTTTCAAAGTCTTCTTTAATCAAAGTCCGAACTTTTTGAGCTTTGAGATAATAGGCGTCGTAATATCCAGCCGATAGCACGTAAGTGCCGATCGCAATCCGGCGTTTAACTTCGGCACCGAACCCTTGAGAGCGAGTTTTGGCATACATATCCAAAAGATTGTCGGGATCGGGCGATCGGAAACCATACTTGACTCCATCATATCGCGCCAAATTCGCCGAAGCTTCGGAGGGAGCAATAATGTAGTAAGTAGGCAAACCGTAGCGGAACCGGGGACAAGAAACCACTTGAATTTCTGCGCCCAATTGTTGAAATTGCTCGATCGCCTTAGTCACAGCATCTTTAACCGCCGCATCCAACCCTACACCAAAAGTTTCTTTAATTACACCAATTCTAATCTGACCCTTGGGTCGCAAACTGGGTCTCAAAGCTTCGGCGTAGTCAGGAATCGGGATATTGAGACTCGTGGAATCTTTCTTGTCGTAACCAGCGACGGCCCCCAACAAAATCGCCGCATCCTCAACAGTCCGACCAAAGGGCCCGATTTGATCGAGAGAAGAAGCATAGGCAACCAGACCGTAGCGAGAAACCAGCCCATAAGTCGGTTTCATCCCCACCAAACCGCAAAAAGCAGCAGGTTGACGGATCGAACCCCCAGTATCCGAACCCAAGCTCACGACGCATTCTCCGCCAGCCACCGCTGCGGCAGAACCGCCAGAAGAACCTCCGGGCACGCGCTCCAAGTCCCAAGGATTGGCAGTTACCTGATAGGCCGAAGTTTCGGTCGAGCTACCCATTGCAAACTCGTCCATATTTGCCTTACCCAGAATCACCGCACCGACTGCTTTGAGTTTGGAGACGACGGTTGCATCGTAGGGAGGCACAAAATTCTCCAAAATCCGAGAAGCGCAGGTTGTGGGAACGCCTAGAGTGCACATATTGTCTTTAACGGCGATCGGGATGCCGGCCAACAGCCCAATTTTCTCGCCTGCTGCGATTTGGGCATCGACTTTCTGGGCCTGCACCAATGCGCTGTCTGCTGTCACGCACAGAAAGCTTTTCAATTTTGGCTCTAGCTGGGTAATTCGGTCTAATGCTTCTTGAGTAATTTCCACAGCAGAGCGTTCTTTATTGATTAGTTGCCGGTGCAACTCGCGGATGGATGCCATGCTCGTACCTTTATCAATTCTACTTTCAGCCACTTAGCCAATATAGCTGGCAATTGTACCCACTTACAGCGCTTCTTTAACTGCATCTATCTCCCTGCATCTGGACTCAAAAAAGCTAGGTATCTGCCCCAACGAGCCCCAAGAACAAAATTTCATCCGGAATTCTCCCCAAAAGTAGAGATATATGCTAAGAAGTTCCCGATGCCCCGTTGGAGGAATGCCACCTAAAGCCCACTTAGAATCTCACCTGACGGCAGAGGAACTCAAAATTCGCTACCGGCAGGCACAAAACACCACAGAGTCGCGCCGCTGGCACTTGCTACTCTTAGTTTCCCGAAATTGGACTATCAAACAAGCAGCCCAAGTCGTAGGTCTCAACTACGACTACGCTAAAGAAATTGTCCAGCGCTACAACCGAGAAGGGCCTAACTCGGTAAGAAATCGCAGTAGAGACCGCCAGCCCCCTCCTGCCAAATCCTTGCTGAATCCAGAACAGCAAGAAGAACTGCGACAAGCCCTGCAAGGCCCCGCCCCCGATGGCGGAGACTGGACAGGCCCCAAAGTAGCTCGCTGGATTGCCGAAAAGACTGGTAGCGCTCATGTCTGGCCCCAACGCGGCTGGGATTATCTCAAGCGGTTGGGTGTTGATTGGCGGCGGCGCGGCAGAAAGTAGATAGTTCGCAATATATTTAAAGGGGGTCGATCGCCATGGCGATCGCTCCCTTTATTTTGGCAGCAGTCAGTTGTCAGTTGTCAGTTGTCAGTTGGCAGTTGGCAGTTGTCAGTTGTCAGTTGTCAGTTGTTAGTTGTCAGTTGTCTGTATTCGTAGGGTGTGTCGCCATTAAAAATCCCTAAATTAAATCGACAATTTTGTGGCGACGCACCTTATATCATCAAGCTTGCTACCACAAAAATGTTGGGTTTGTGTGCTGTGTCCTTGAAAAGAAAAGGTGCGTCGATCGATCGTCGTTCTTTGTTTAGGATTGTCGATAGCGACGCACCCTACGGCTACGCCTAAAATCTCAAATCGTTTGACTCGTGTAACAATAGCTGCTTAGATTGAATTTGGTTGTGTTGAGGATGTTGAATATGCCCGGGTTCAGGCGTTTTTTGTCGATCGCAAACAAGATAGCGGCAGTAGCAGCCAGCATCGGACTGGTTCAGGTGTTAACCATCGGTAGTTCCTTTGCTCAATCCTCTAACCCGCGTTCCCTAGACGAACTCTACAAAATTCGCGATCGGCTCGTCACCGAACTAGAACAACCCGCCTCACCCTCCCCAGAACCAACCCTGCTCTCCGGCTTAGTTCCCTTCGCCGCCAATCCTCAAGAAAAACTGCTTTCTCAGTTGCAAGCAGTGGAGGTTCAAATATTAGTAGAACAGAGAGCTAACGACAGCTTACAGCAAGCAGTTCGTTTGGCAAACAAAGCCGTAGACACTGGAAAGCAGCAAAATCAGTCGATCGAATCTTCGCAGCAAACTCAATTTTTGTGGCACCAGGCCCTCAACAACTTGCAGGAAGTGCCGCCAAATTCATTTTTAGCTCCCCTCACAGCCTCAAAAGCTCAGGAATACCGGGAAAATATCACCGCAGCAACCTCTCAAGTGCAGCAAGCCAAATCAGATTTTTTGGCGGAGGTGGCTCGTTCAAGCGGTTTGTCCGATCGAGCTTCGATCGGCATTTGCCACCTTTCTAGAGAGTGCGTCAACCTGCGGGGCGATGTCCCTCCTGTCAGCCCGGCCAGCTTAATTAAACTGCCGATTGCTGTCGCCCTGATGCAAAAACTCGACCAAGAAAAAATTAGTCTGAACCATAAAGTATTCGTCGATTCCGGTAATTTCACCGAAGACTCATCGACGCAGATTGTGTCTAGGCGTAATTACCCGGTACAGCTACTGCTAGAAGAAATGATCGATCGCAGCAGTAACATCGCCACCAATCAACTGATCGATTATGTAGGTTCCGATTACATCAATCAATTCTTAGAAAATCGCGGCTACCAAGTCACCCGCGTCAACTTCAAATTAATGGGGGAAAAAACTATGCCCGCCAACCCCGGTTCCGGGCCAAACCGCCTCACTGCTAACGAACTCACTGAAATGATGGTGCAAATTTATAACGGCGAAACACCTGGTGCTAAAATGTTAGTAGAAACTCTCAACCGCCAGTACGATCGCGACCTAGGATTTGCCGCTTTGAAAGGAACTAAAGCTCAGTGGCTGGGCGAAAAAACTGGGGAAAATTCCCTGGTACTCGGCACAACTTTAGCGATGAACATTGACGGCGAAGCCTACGTGATGACTGTGATAGACAGCCGCACCAGTGGCGACCTACAAATCCGCCAGTCTATTGCTAAAATTGCTGATTATATTAGTAAAAATCCCAGCTTTTAACCGCTGGAATACACACAGTTCGCGATCGCACGGGTCGCCAAAAACCGGGTTTGACGGACGAAAATTATTCGCTGCAATCCACAGAAAGAGTAAAAAAATCGGTTTTTTCGCTCGTGGTGCGTAAGTTTTGACACAAGTTATAGCGGGGATAACGTACCGCCCAAAAATCATAAAATGCCCCACACAAAACTCAACGTTTCTGTCAAAGGCGAAGGGTTTCCGATCCTTTGCTTGCACGGTCATCCCGGTTCCGGCGATTGTATGTCCGTCTTTACAGAACACCTATCAAAGCGGTTCCGGACGATCGCCCCAGACTTGCGCGGCTACGGTAACAGTCGCACCTCAAATTCCTTTGAAATGACCGACCACTTGCTGGATTTAGAAGCGCTTTTAGACCGATTAGGGGTCGATCGCACTTTAGTCATCGGCTGGTCTTTAGGAGGCATTTTAGCGCTGGAATTAGCCATGAAATATCCTCAGCGAGTCACAGGTTTGATTGTCCTGGCATCCGCAGCCAAACCCCGCGGAAGTCACCCGCCGATTTCTTGGCAAGATAATCTTTACACCGGTTTAGCCGGAATTATCAACTCGGTGGTGCCCGGTTGGCAGTGGAATATTGATACTTTTGGCAGGCGATCGCTCTTTCGCTACTTGATCCAGCAGCATACAGCCACTCCTTACCGCTACTTAGCCGCAGCAGGTACTCCCGCCTACCTCCAGACTTCTAGGGCGGCTACCAAGGCGCTAAATACCGCTCTCAGGGCCGGATACGATCGCTTACCACAACTCGGCGACATTCAATGTCCCTGCTTGGTGATGGCCGGAGAGGGCGATCGGCATATCACCTCGGCCTCCAGTTTAGAAACAGCCCGCCACCTCAACAATAGTCAGTGGCAGTGTTATCCCGATACAGCCCACTTGTTTCCTTGGGAAATTCCCGATCGGGTAATCGCAGATATCGATCGTTGGATTGAAAATTTCCCCCAAGCAGTTATACCAATTTAAAAAAATACTGCAACAGTCAGTGGTGTGCGTGTAACAAACTCCACCTAACTGTTGTAGCAAGATTTTTTAGAAATGGCATTAAGTCGCGATCGGCCCCACATTTTAGATCCAAGTTCAATCGCCCAGATTCACGGTGCTGCGACTAAATTGACAATCTCAAATAGACTGTCTGACTAATGACTAATGACTAATGACTAATGACTAATGACTAATGACTAATGACTA
>NZ_JAUBOJ010000448.1:0-5525 GCF_036700185.1 Microcoleus sp. BM001215392
TCTGACATCTGCGGTTTCTGTATCGATCGAAGACTTATGCAATTCAAGTCTAATTGATTGCCTATTTTTCTTGGCTTTGAATCTAGGGTATTTAGCTCTCGACTCAAAAAAGTTCTTGTAAGCAGTTACCAATTTGAGCGTAGTCGCTTGCAAAACTTGAGAGTAACACTCCGACAACCATTGTGTTTCTTCTTGTTTTTTGAGATTTGGTAGGAGTTTGTTCAACGCAATTTGAGTCAAGCCTTTACCCGTGGCTTTGTAGGTTTCAATGCACAAGTTGAGTGCATGATTCCACCACCAGCGAGAGCATCCAAAGTGCTGAGATAGTATCTCTTGTTGTTCAGTTGTCGGATACAGTCTGACTTTGACGGCTTGATGCTGCATTGTTTTTACCTTTCTTTAGCATGATATACATTCTTGATAAAATTAGTTCATCTAGCTTGCAAATTTTACGCCTGATTGACCGGATAAAATTTGCTTGGGGGAGTCCATGTATCCCAACGCTGACCCCAACGGGTACAGCGTGGGACTTATCGCTCCCCCAAACCCCCTCAAAAGTTAAAATTATAGGAGAGCGTATAACCCGCTTTCTGCGGGATTCCTATGGATGTTACCCGCGTCCTCTAACAGCGCCATAATTTTTATGACTCTACCTAACGGCCCCAAAACCCCCCGATTCGTACAGCTAATTCAATGGATTGGCGATCCGCTGACATACATGGATGTTAGTGCCAAAAAGTACGGGGAGATTTTCACGACTCGATGGGGGAACCTTGAACCATTCGTGATGATCCACAACCCGCAAGCGATCCAGGAAATGCTCAATAGCAAAGCGCTTGATGCTCCAGGGGATATCAACGGTATTCTCAAACCCCTGCTGGGAGAACAATCGATGATTGTGATCTCTGGAGAAAAGCACAAACGGCAACGTCAATTATTGATGCCACCCTTTCACGGGGAACGGATGCGCAACTACGCTCAACAAATTTGCGATATTACTCAAGATGTTGCTAGCAAGTGGACGGTCGATCGACCTTTTGTCGCCCGCACAGCCATGCAGGAAATCACCATGCGGGTAATTTTGCAAGTTGTCTTCGGACTCGATGAGGGGCCGCGGTTGCAGCAACTGTCCCCGCTGCTGGCTGCGATTATCGACACCACAGGCTCTCCACTGCGATCGAGTATCCTATTTCTGCCCTGGTTGCAACAAGATTGGGGCCCTTGGAGTCCTTGGGGGCGCATGAAACAGCGGCGCCAAAAAATTCAGGAACTGATGGATGCGGAAATAGCCGATCGCCAACAGCAACCAAAGGCCGATCGAGCCGACATTCTCAGCTTAATGATGGCAGCGCGCGACGAAAACGGCGAACCGATGACTAATGAAGAATTGCGCGACGAGTTGATGACTCTGTTGTTTGCAGGACACGAAACCACAGCAACAGCCCTAGCTTGGGCATTTTATTGGATTCACAGTTTGCCCTCGGTACGCCAGAAACTGCTGCAAGAATTGGACAGTTTAGGCGAAAATCCCGATCCCATGGAGATTTCTCGCTTGCCTTATCTGAGTGCAGTTTGTCAAGAGACACTCAGAATTTACCCAGTGGGAATGCTGACTTTTCCGCGAGTAGTGCGGGAACCTGTGGAACTTATGGGACATCAACTCGAACCGGGTACGGTAGTTTTCGGCTCGATTTATTTAACCCACCGCCGGGAAGATTTGTATCCAGAACCGCTGCAATTTAAGCCGGAACGGTTTTTGCAGAGGCAATTCTCGCCTTACGAGTATTTGCCCTTTGGGGGCGGTAGTCGCCGTTGTATCGGCTTAGCGCTGGCGCAGTTGGAGATGAAACTGGTGCTCGCAACCATTTTGCGCGATTTCGACCTAACGCTGGCCGAGAAAAAGCCCGTACAAGCCAAACGCCGAGGGGTGACTTTAGGGCCGGCGGGCGGGGTGAAGATGGCTATGCTGGGGCGGCGGATGCGGCAGTCAAAGCCCGAACCTGTTGCTAGTGGGGTTTGAAGTCGCAGCACCCAAGGCGGTCGCAGGCGCAAGCTAAGGAAGTAGCCATCGCACTTTTGGCCTTGAGTGCCAAAAATGGGGGTGGGGCGATCGTCCCACCCCATTTTTGGTAGCACCCGCTACATAAAATTAGCTATAATCCTTTACCTGTAACCATTACCCGCCCTCAATTTTTCAAATTCCTGTCTAAAATAGTATGAAGCTTGGAAACATACCCACAAAGCAAAAGTGGGTGATTGCAATAGTCCTCTTGATCTCTAGAAAGCCTGGCTGCCATACTTTAAAAACATATGCATACCCTGTTATTCAGCAAGGTCGGAAGTGCGTTGGCATTGCCAGCAATCTTCCGGCCTCTTTATTTTTTATGGTGCTTCAGGCATGGGACGAGGCGATCGACAAAGCAAGGCAAAAGTATAATTTCTCCTCCTGTAGCCATCTGCCCCTTTCCACAATCAGAGAGGTTTAGCCTTCAATCGCCATAGAATTTAACAGCAAGTTAAGGAATAATTAATAACTGATTAAAAGATTTCCTTCACCCCAGTCCTCAATCTTCTGTTTTCAGAAATTCTGATACCGAGACTGACTTGGGGAGGCTCTCGATATCTTGAATTTCGCTTTCGTGGGCAAAAAACTCGACTTCTTTGTCATCAATTTGGATCTGATAGCTAGCGGTAGCAGTCACAATCCGCCGCTTTTTTTTGTCTTCTATTAAAACCCAACACACAACAGGCCTGACCCACCTCTCAATGTGCTGGCTTTGCTTCGTACTGCCAAAGGCATACCAGCCTTTAGCTTCAATAATTTGAAGCACCTTGAAATCGTTATTAGCCATAGATATCTTGTTCGCGTTAACTTGACTATTATTCTTAGATAGAACGGCACGCCGGCTTCGCAAGCCAAAGCTTGGGAAATTCCCAGTTACACTTAAAAAACAGATTTTTCCTCAAAATTTAGCGGTTTAGCAGGGCATTGTCTGCGTTGTGACCCGCTAAATATAGTTCAATATTTTTGTACTCTCCCACAATTACCGTCAAGCATCTATACCGCATCCTTACCAATTAGTCTCGCAGTAGCCTCAACAGCAATCAACTATACCTTAGCTGATTGCATTTAAGTTGATGCCAACTACTTCTAACGCCTTGTTGGTGAGAGCGATCTGCGTACAAGCCAGTTCGGATTTTTTGCTGCAATCAACTGTCCTTTTTACCGCGTAGGGTAAAACTTAACTAGAGATTGCTGGTTTTAATTCTAAGCCTCGACGCGCTTAATTCCAAATTAATTGTATGGTGTAGTTGATCCTTGTCAAACTGTCGATCGCCCTAAACTGCCGTGTCTAACTCTTCGATTACCGTCACCGTTAAACTATTCGCCGCCTTCAGTGAAGCCTACGGCGTTTCGGAACTTACACTAGAATTTCCACTCCTAACCCCAGTTTCTCAAGTGCTCGAAAGCTCGATCGCCCAATATCCTCAATTAGAACAGTGGCGATCGCGCACCCGCTTCGGGATCAACCTAGAATTCGTCTCCCCCGACACCATCCTTCAAGACGGCGACGAAGTTGTACTCATCCCCCCCGTCAGTGGCGGCTAAGGAATGAGAATTAAATAACTTACAATTTTATGCTTCTTGTGGGATGGGCGGGACGCCCGTCCAGAAAAGGCCCCAAGCGTCCCGCCCACCTCACAAACTTCTGTAAATTATTTAATTCGCGATCCAAAGCTGCTACGCAGCTAAGAGGAGAGTGACGAGTGGGAAAATTTCAATTTTTGTCTTCCTTGGGAGGATTGGGGGCAACCACGAGGGATTGCCCCTACAAAGAATGAAACAGCCCTGCCCTGGGCGTGGGGGCGAGGCTACCGAGGCACACAAAGTTATCAAATTGTGACGAATCGCTAATCACCCACAACATTTTCTACACAATCAATATCATAGAATCATGGAGCCGACTTGATAAACCTCAACTTTTTATGACTCTAGACTTTTCCCATCAAGATTTACGAGGTCGTTCATTTGTTGGTCAAGACCTGACCAATGCTAATTTCAGTCATGCCGATATTCGCGGTACAGATTTTAGCAAAGCAATTCTAACAGGAGCAAACTTTCGACAGGCAGTGGCAGGAATGCGATCGCCTTGGCTGCTTCTATTCATCTGTGTGAGTCTGCTGTTATTAATGATTGCTCTGCCTACAGCAACAAACTTGATGGCGGCGCAACTGTGGGACTCAAAACAGCCTGATTATCTTCAGGCAGAATATAGAGCGAAAACTTTATTAGGTTTTGCAGCTCCACTAACTGTTCTTTTTGGTGCCATTCTTTCCAGTAGTGTTCAGAGCTTATTAACAAAAATCGTAAGAATTAATCAAGCTCGAAAATACAAGCAAGAAGTCGTTGTATTAAGCCTATGTTTAGTGTTCGTTTTCATTGCTATTGCTGTCTATTATTTCATATATGATAGTTCGGTCGCTCAGATTCTGAAAACAGTAAATTCAGGTGACTGGTATGCCCGCCTTTTGGCAACAATGGAGAGCGGTATACAGTCGGGTTTATTTTGTTTGTTAGCGGGAAGCAGTTGCCTATCTATCATGAAAGCTACAAATTTTCGTCGCAGCTTAAGCTTAGCTTTGAGCTTCTCAGGGTTAGGACTTCTTGTAGGTTCTTTAATTGGCTTTTTTCTTGTAAAAACCCGCTATTTTTTATCTCTTTTAATTGTAGTATTTTTTCCATTTTCTTCTATGTTTTTATTGTCCAATACATTATCATCTGGCTTTAGCATAGAAGGCTGTTTTTATCAAGCCTCTAGTAACTTTTTCTGTCTGATTGCTCTCTATTTATTGTACATATTTTATATTTGTCTTTATTACACCTTCTTGTTTTTAGGATTTATCCTTGGATATTTTTTGTATAGAACTTACAATATTCAGCTAGTTCTTCAAAGATTTTTGATTGTTTTGCCAATTATAATCCTTTTTTCTTCTCTCATATATAGTGTAAAGATCGGTTTTTTTATGTTTCATCAATTAGGGCAGCCCCAACAAACATTGCCTCTCAATTTGTGGTTGTGGGTGAAAAATCTTTTCATTTTATTCGCTCCAATAGTGCTGTTATTTTTATGTTCGCTAGGCATTTCTTGGGCAGTTGCACCAACCAGTTTTTATGAGGCAAATTTAACAAACGCTGACTTTACTAGAGCAAGTTTAGGAAAAGTGATTCTTTCAAAAGCATCTCTCGAAAGTTAAATTATTGGCAGAAAAAAAATTATGAAATCGTGACTATTTGTAGTTTGAGGAGTTCAGGATAACTAGGTCGAAGTCCAAATCCGTGTCGTGCCTTCCCTCTTGCTTCTGGCTTTAAAATCAATCCCGACTAAAAGAATCGGGTATGGTTGACGCAGTAAATTGACTGTGATAATGTGTGAAAAGAATTAGAAAACATCGCAAAACCAGGGAGTTTAGCTATGACCCAGGCCACCAGAACACAATCCACAGCAGCAACCTTCACAGCCCTC
>NZ_JAUBOJ010000449.1:0-2013 GCF_036700185.1 Microcoleus sp. BM001215392
ATCTTCCTCCCACGCCGTATCAAATTGACACCAAGCTGCACTCTTGGAATCAGGATTAAGGCAAATTATGTAGCACCATATCCAACAGAGCAGGCGCGGTTCGTAGTTGTAAAATTTGCCGATAACTATTCCCCAGTCAGCTTCTTCGCCAACATCGACCCAGCGCACCATCTCGCCGCAGTCAAAGCGCGAAGGATGAATTTTGGCAAAACTTGCAGGCAACTCAGTTGAAGGTGGTATATCCTTCAAATGTTTCAGTGGCAGGGTAGAAATCAAATCTCGCTTTGTTTTTAAGATTGACATGAGTTTTTAACTGTGCAGTCAATGCACTTGATTTGTTTTGATAAGTTTTAAGGTCAATTTCTCACTCAAAAATCGCAGCGCGATATCTGCTTAATTGGCATCTATAAATCTTCTTTTTTTAACAGGTAATTAATTAGCAATAAACTAGGTTTATTGCCATTAACCAACTGGTTGGATGACGTAAGGTCGATCGCACTTTGACATGGCTTGGTATGGCGCACCCTACCACTACAGATATTGAAAAGGCGTTCCTTCATCGAGCATGACTATCGCGCAGTCAACGTCAAGCAGTCCGCTGTCTGCAATTTTCGGACCTGCAAATCTACCGATTTTGCCGGCGTTGGCTTCGGCGCTGTGTTGGGTAATTCTTACTATGTCATCGGGTTTCCAAGTTGGCTCCTTGTTAGGAACAGCATCATTTGACGGGTCAGCAGCGCTGCTTTTTGTCTGTTCTAGGGCTTTTTCCAATTCGGCAATTTTATGTTCGAGTGCTTGTTTTTGGGTTCGCCAGTTTTCGCTTGCACTCTGTACCCAGAAGGCTTCTTTTTCTTGGAATAGCTGTTGTAGTCTGGTGTTTTCTTGCTGCTGTTGTTCTAGCTGAACTATGAGAGCAATCATTTGCAATTGGTATTGTTCGATCGCGGCAGTGACTTTAGGAGAGTGCGGGTTTGACTTGAAATGCTGTTGCGTTTCCAGTTGCTCTAGTTTGGCTTTGAGAAATGTGTTTTCTTGTCGCAGTTGTTCTTCTATTTGCAAGCTGGATTCTAACTGGCTTTCGGCTGCATCCGTTTCAGTCTGGCTTTCGGCTGTATCCGTTTCAGGTTCATGGTTTGAGGCGGCAGCAGGTGTTGATGATTCGATTAGGAGCGCGATCGCCCTCTCAATCTTGATGTCAGCGTGCAAGATGTCCTGTCTGAGCTTCTCCCTGACTTCTTTTGTGACTGAAACATCCAATTCTTCGTTCAGCGTGGCTTTCAGCTTCCGCAAATAGGCTAGTTCAAGAATCAGCCGGCGATTGTTGGTGGAGTCGGGGGCGGGTTCAAAATTTGGTTTTGCACTTTTGGGGGCGGCACTTCTTGTTGAGTGCTTGCGCTTGCTGTTGCTGGCGTTGGGCTGTTTCCACTGCTGTACGAAAGTTTTGGCGGCTTTGACAGTCCATCCTGCGGGGTTGTCGTTTTCAGACAGAAACTTTTTGACGAGTTCGATCCCACCTCTACAAAAAACGGCGATGACGGGGGTTCCCCAACCGCTCATTTTTTCGACGAGGTGGCATTCTGTATCCCTCAACTGCCGCCAAATACGGGCGATCGCCATTGCATCTTTAGTTTGTTTGTTTGTATCGGGAAAATGGTACTGGAGCCAGTCTGACCACTTCAATCGAGCTTTTTTGACTTTTTCTTTGAGTACAAGCAGTTTGTCCCCAAACTCGAACAGGGCAATGCTGATGGTGCGGTAGCTAGTGCGGATTTCGGAGGTTTGCTTTTCTAGTTGAACTATGGTTTCGGGACTGATGGAACTGGAGTAGGGGTATTTTTTGAAGCTTTTGGGGATGTCCGTGGAAGAGAACGCACGTCTGTCAATAGTTTGGACGGTTTCCACATCGACGCTGGTGTCCGGGGATGATTGAAACATGATAGATTGTCCTTAACTTATTTAATCTGAGCTGGTCTTCGCGGGCCAGCTTTTTTGTTTTGGGAGCCAGTGGAGCTG
>NZ_JAUBOJ010000449.1:2113-5502 GCF_036700185.1 Microcoleus sp. BM001215392
ATTGTGAGCTTGTACTGCTGGCTTTGATTGTGAGCTTGTACTGCTGGCTTTGATTGTGAGCTTGTACTGCTGGCTTTGATTTCGAGCTTGTACTGCTGGCTTTGATTTCGAGCGGTCTGTTACAGTAAGTTACTGCTATATACTGTAACAGACAGTTTTTAGCTTTGCAAGCGGTAAGATGACAGGAGTTGTATAGATTGATATAAAAGTGCCAAGCCGAAGAAAGGCAGACGTAATTACAGCCTACCTGGATAAGGAAGTCAAGCAAGTGTTGGAAGTATGGGCCCAGAGCGAGCAGCGTTCCCTGAGCTCTCTGGTGGCGTATTTATTGACCAAGGCGGCTTCGTCGTACCAGACTGAACACCCACAAAGTAGCGATCGCACGATTAGTCCTGAAGGGAAAAATGAAGAATCGCAACATTAACCTCAAGGGGTCGCGCGATAATGGCTGTTGTTTGTATCATGTAGTTTGGGAATTGTATCAAACAAATTCAATCAATCTCCGGCCAAAAAATCTCATTATACCCATCCCAATCAAGAGTCAACTTGTGTTGTGTTGAATCGCCCATCTGTTTATGTATTTCATACAGCAATCATAGGTATGAAAAAATTGATTAATCAGAAACCCAGTAATGATGCCTTTTCCCGTCCGATCGCTCTGGAGTAGTTTCCAACAGTAATATTCATGCTGTTGTTGTAAGAAAGCAGTAATTTCAGTTTGCTGTTGTCGCAAATGGGGATAAAATGTTTTTTCTAAAGTGATGGTAGTATCAATCAACAACTCAATAAAAGAATGCTCGACCATTTATCATTAGCCCTAAATTAATCCCACCAGTAAGAAATAACGACTGCATCCTGAGCTTGTTGAGGATTGTCACCCCAAAGTGTTCCTTCTAGTCTAGCTATTAACCGACGTTTGAGTTGCCAGCCATACTCCTCATTTTTTCCATCACATACTTCAACTGAGTCAGCCCGCCACTTTTTGCCGAAGTCTACAAGCTGAGACACGGTTGTATCTCGGTTTTCTGTTAGCAAGTAAAGTGTGTCGGCTGGGTAGGGAATATAATGGATAATGCTAGTTTCGGGCATGGGGCGATAATTTGCCATTGCTAACAGCGTATCGAGTACGCCATTAAAGCTTAAACCTTTCTCATCGGGTGCAAAAATGGGCTTTGAGAATATGAAGCTTGCCCATAAAGAAGAGTGGTTAGCAAGGTCTGTAATGACTTCTTCACCATTGAATTCATTGAATTGGCGCTGCCAAACCAAAGCAGCAAATAGCTCTTGTGGAGTATAAGATTGGGCAATGGATTGGATTCTATTTAATTCAAGCATGGCATTTTTTTTATTAAATCATGAAACAACTCGTATTCTCAAGCTTCTCGATCGCGAATAATACGACTTTTGACCTCATTGGGAATTCTACCATCGTTTAAAATCTCATCTAGCAGCGATGAATTTTTGCCGCAGTCGTTCGCAACAGCAACAGCCACAGCACACTGATTCGGTACTGGCATCAGGGAATCGCCAACAATCAAATCTTCTCTGACAATAGCAGCCAAAAACTCGGAGTCAAATTTAGCGAGTTTAGTCAGCAATCCTGTGACAACTAATTTATCTACTTTGCGGCTGATGTCTACAGTTCGCAGTAAGATGCGGGTGCAATTGCTAATCTGTGGCATGAATTCTCTCTTTTCTAAAAGAGCTATTTGATTTAAAGCAATCAGTGCTGAAGCTGCTCCCATGCTGATAACATCTCGATCTGAACTTTTAACGATTCTGCGGGTTAAATCAAATGTGGCTTCTGCTAAATCGGGGTCAATTCTTTTTATGCCTGAAGGATGATTCCAAATGGCAGTGTCTATTAATTTGTATAAGAGTTGGACTATTTCGGCAGTCGAATCGTTTTCTAAAGTTTCAAAAACGGCCAGAATTTCTGAGGTTGCAACTACTTGCGAGTTGACTTTTTCAATGAAAGATTTTAAACAGTTTTGGCGCACCCCAACGAGGGGAGATTTTGCTAAAATTAGTAGCAATTGCTGTAACTGTATCGGCTTTTTTTGTTCGGCGAGGGCGAGTATGGCTGCGGAGGCATCGAGGGCCACATCTCGCGAGGAATCTAAACACAGTTTTGCGAGTTTTGAAATAGATAACGGGTAGGGACACGGCATTGCCGTATCCTTACTGAAATCGGCTGATGGTAATGTGTTATCACTACTGAAATCGGCTGATGGTAATGTGTTATCACTACTGAAATCGGCTGATGGTAATGGTAATGTGTTATCACTACTGAAATCGGCTGAGGTTAATGTGTTATCATTACTAAAATCGGCTGAGGTTAATGTGTTATCATTACTGAAATCGGCTGTATTTTCGGCTTGTTCGCGGTACAATTTAACTAGGGCCGATCGCACTTCTTTTGAATCAGCATTTTTTTGTAAGTAAGGTTCGAGTTGAGGAGGAACGTTATTGAGTTTTTTAAGAATATTAGCTGTTTGTGATGCTGGCAGTGTGGGAAGTAATTGTTCGAGAATCTCTGCCAAAAGCTGCTGTATCGATAGGTTATTAGCAAGGGCATCTATCGCACGGATGAATTCTACAGGAGCTCGCTGTATCGCCGGGACAATCCACTGAACCAAAGCTAATTGCAGTTCGCTACTGAGGGGATGCGAACCATTACTATAAATTGACAATTCTCTGAATACTAAAGTAATAGTTGATGCCCGATTTTCCGGGATAGTTTCTATGGGAATTTTTAGTAAACTAGCAGCAACTAAATCAGTCGCACCACTGTGAATTGCTGATGTAATAGCAGCGAGATTGCGCCCTGTCAAATCCCCTATATTCTTTGGCAAAATATCGCTGAATGTACTCGTTAAAATCACTTCTAGCAAGGCTGTATCTGATGCAGCAGCGCGGCCGACAGCAGCGGCGGAAACCGCAGTCCAGTATTTGCCTAGTGGGGCGCGGAGTGCATCTTGCCAAGTGGTTCCGAAGAGGGTGTCGCCCGCAGCCAAAAAGTTTGGTAGCAGGCTGCTGAGAAGTTTTGTGGTGTTTTCTTGTTCTTTGAATTGTTCGGAAATTGGTTGAGAGATAATTGTTAGCAGAAATTCTCGCTGTACTGTTGCGGGAATGCCCGGAGTTAGGTAAAGTTCAATGACGGTAGAACGAACGTTGCCGCCGAATAGAAAATAATATTTCTTTAGGCTTTCTAAGATTTCTAATTCAATACTATCTGTCCGTTTCTTAGCATAATTTTCACAAAAAACACCGATGAATTTACCCCAAATTTGATAGCGTTCTTGTCGTCGTTTATTTTCGGTTGTTTGAGATTGTCGTTTATTTTCGGTTGTTTGAGATTGTCGTTTATTTTCGGTTGTTTGAGATTG